>JANNDB010000353.1:0-10356 GCA_031387285.1 Betaproteobacteria bacterium
GTATGGCTCTGACAAACCCGACCTGCGGGTGAAGATGGAGTTCACGGAACTGACCGACGTGATGGCCGACGTGGACTTCAAGGTGTTCTCCGCAGCCGCCAACGCCAAAGGTGGACGGGTGGTTGCGCTGCGCGTGCCACAGGGGGCGCGGGAATCTGGCGGTCTGAGTCGTGGCGATATCGATGCCAATTCCGAGTTCGTGAAGATATAAGGCGCAAAGGGCATGGCATACAACAAGGTGAACGAATCAGGCAAGGGCGCAGGAGACGCTGCTGCACGCTGGCCTGGCTTGCAGAGCCCGATCGTGAAGAACCTGCATGACAAAGCGCTTGCCGAGTTGCTCCGGCGCACCGGCGCGCAGGATGGCGATTTGCTGTTTTTCGGGGCCGACCGCGAGAAAGTGGTCAACGACGCCATGGGCGCATTGCGGGTGAAGATCGGACACAGCGAATTCGGTCGCTCGCATGGCCTGTTCGAGGCTGGCTGGCGGCCGATGTGGGTCGTCGATTTTCCGATGTTCGAGTTCGACGAGGAGGCTCAGCGTTATACGGCGACGCACCATCCGTTCACGGCGCCCAAGGACGGGCATGAAGACTGGATGGTCACTGCGCCGGAAAAGTGCATCTCCAAGGGTTATGACATGGTGCTCAACGGATGGGAGATGGGAGGGGGATCGGTTCGTATCCACCGGGCCGATGTGCAGCAAAAGGTGTTTGATGCCCTGAAGATCACACCCGAGGAAGCCCAAGTCAAGTTCGGCTTCCTGCTCGACGCCCTGCAGTACGGCGCGCCGCCGCACGGCGGGCTGGCCTTTGGACTGGATCGTATCGTCACGCTGATGACGGGAGCCGAGTCGATCCGCGATGTGATTGCGTTCCCGAAGACACAGCGTGCCCAGTGTCTGCTGACCCAGGCGCCCTCACCCGTCGACGAAAAGCAGCTGCGCGAATTGCATATCCGCTTGCGTACGCCGGCCGCTGCCTGAAAGGCCGTGGCGATCGGCACGACGGGGGGCGCCGCGGAATCCGGCAAATTGCGTTGCAGCGGCCATGTTGCCTGTCTACAAGATTGCGCAGTCGGTGCTGGTGGTGATTCATACCCCGGCGCTGCAGGTGTTGCTGATCAAACGCGCGGACAGCGCGGATTTCTGGCAATCGGTCACCGGCAGCAAGGACGCCGTCCCCGAGTCCTGGCGCGACACCGCAGTGCGCGAAGTACGCGAGGAAACCGGGATTGACTGCGCCGCCGGCATATCGCCAACAGTGCAGCTGCGTGACTGGCAGCTGGAAAACGTCTATGCCATCTACCCGCGCTGGCTGCACAGGTATGCCCCGGGCGTAACGCACAATACAGAACATCTTTTTGGACTGTGCGTGCCTCCTGGAATACCTGTGCGCCTCAATCCCGCCGAACACAGCGACTGGCGCTGGTTGCCCTGGCGAGAAGCCGCTGACGCGTGTTTTTCGCCATCCAACGCAGAGGCAATCCTGATGCTGCCGCGTTGGCAGGAAACGCAAGGACGGCCGTGACGGTATTGCGTATCGCCACCTACAACATCCACAAGGGTGTGCAGGGCCTGGGCCCGCGCCGCAGGCTGGAAATCCACAACCTGGGGCAGGCCATTGCCCAGCTTGACGCGGATATCGTGTGCCTGCAGGAAGTGCGAAAGGTGCACCACGGCGAAGCCCGCTTCTTTACGCACTGGCCAGAGTTGCCACAGGCCGACTTTCTCGCCCCCAACGGCTACCAGGCGGTCTACCGGACCAACGCCTATACGCGCCAGGGGGAGCATGGAAACGCCCTGTTGTCGCGTTGGCCGGTGCTGGGCCACCAGCACGAAGACATGTCAGACCATCGCTTTGAACAACGCGGGCTCCTGCACGCAGAGCTGATGATCCAGGGACGCACCATCCACGCGGTGGTGGTCCACCTGGGCCTGATACGCGCCAGCCGGGTGCGTCAGTTGACGCAGTTGCGCGGCTATATCGAGCGTGAGGTTCCACCCGATGTACCGCTCGTGGTAGCCGGCGACTTCAACGACAACGGCAATCTGGTCGGACGCGAGCTTGGTCCGGCGGCGTTGATCGGCTCGGCCGGCCGCACGCCGACCTTTCCGGCGCGCATGCCGCTGGTTCAGCTGGACCATGTGTTTGTACGCGGGCTGGAGCCGGTTGGAACCCGGGTTCCTCGGGGACGGGCATGGTGGCGCATGTCGGACCACCTGCCCCTGATTGCTGAATTTCGCCTGCCCGATTGAGAGCCCATGACCCAGCTGCGCCCGGGACACACGGTGGATCTGTTGCAGGGCGGCCATGCGTATTTCGCCGCGCTCATCGCGGCGGTCGATCAGAGCCAGCTGGAGGTCTGGCTGGAGACCTATATCTTCAACCTGGACGACTCCGGCGTCGCTGTGGCCGAGGCGCTCGAGCGTGCTGCGGCGCGTGGAGTCAAGGTGTACTTGACGATGGACGGAATTGGCACGCCCAGACTGCCGCCCGAGTGGCAGGACCGCTTTGCGCGCGGCGGCGTGCAATGGAGCATCTTTCTTCCGCTGGGGCGCCTGGGCATGCTGATTCCAAGCCGCTGGCGCAGGCTGCACCGCAAGTTGTGCGTGGTGGACGGGCACGTGGCCTTTTGCGGCGGCATCAACGTGCTCGATGACCTGTTTGATCCCAACCATGGGGCGCTTGGCAAGCCGCGGCTGGACTTTGCTGTGCGTGTTCGCGGCCCGCTGGTTGCGGATGTGCTGGAGGCCATGACCCATTTCTGGTGGCGCCAGCAGCTCATGCGTGAAGTGAAGGCCAGTGAATTCCCCGCGGCGTGGCGTGGCGTGCAGCTGTCGCTGCGGCGCGCCGCCGGTGAGCTGATTGCCCGCGCACGCCAGTTCAGCGTGCCAGCAGGTGAGGCGCCCAGACCGCAGGGCACGGCGCTGGCCGGGCTGCTGTTGCGCGACAACCTGCGCAACCGGCGCAAGATCGAAGCAGCCTACCTTCAGGCAATCTCCATGGCGCGCTCGGAAGTCATCGTTGCGAACGCCTATTTTCTGCCGGGAACGCGTTTGCGCCGCGCCCTGGTGCAGGCGTCGCGCCGCGGCGTGCGAGTGCGCCTGTTGCTGCAAGGACGCTACGAGTATTTCCTGCAATACCATGCCTCGCGCCCGGTCTACAGCGCGTTGCTGGTGGCCGGCGTGGAGATCCACGAATATGCGGCGAGTTTCCTGCACGCCAAAGTGGCCGTAGTGGACGGTGAGTGGGCCACGGTGGGGTCGTCCAACCTGGATCCGCTCAGTCTCCTCATGGCGCGCGAAGCCAATGTCATGGTCCGTGACGCGTCGTTCGCGAAGACGCTGCGGGCGAGCCTGGAGCAGGCCATGGAACGTGGCGGGCAGCAGGTCGACGCAGAGGTCTTTGCTGCGCGCCCAAGGATGCAGCGCGCGAAGGAATGGGTGGCCTATGCGATCATGCGTTTCGGGCTTTTGCTGCTCGGCCGGCGCTACTGAAGCAGTAGCACGCCGGCGGTAGTGCGTGCGGCGCATTGAAAGACCATGCCGGCAAAACGCTGGTAGGATTGTCCCATGTTAATGCAGGCCAATCCCATCATGAGTGCTTCTGAGGCCGATGACGGCGTACCGGTATCGGTGAAAATTCGCGAGCGCCTGCGTGCCTCGCGCAAGCGCTTCAACGCCAACGACAACATCGCCGAGTTCGTGCAACCCGGCGAACTGGAAAAGCTGCTCGACGAAGTCGAAAGCAAGATGCAGGGGGTACTCGACAGCCTGGTGATCGACACGGAACGTGATCACAACACCGATCAGACCGCGCGGCGGGTCGCCAAGATGTACGTGAACGAGGTGTTTCGAGGTCGCTATGTCGCGGCGCCCAGCATCACCGAGTTCCCGAATGCAGAACATCTGAATGAACTCATGATTGTCGGGCCCATCACCGTGCGCAGCGCCTGCAGCCACCATTTCTGCCCGGTCATTGGGAAGATCTGGATCGGGGTCATGCCCAACGAACATACCAACGTGATCGGCCTCTCGAAGTACGCACGCCTGGCTGAATGGATCATGGGGCGCCCGCAAATTCAGGAAGAAGCCGTGGTGCAACTGGCAGACCTGATCCAGCAGAAAACCCAGCCCGATGGTTTGGCGATCGTCATGGAGGCCAGCCACTACTGCATGGCCTGGCGGGGCGTGAAGGACATGGACAGCAAGATGATCAACTCGGTCATGCGCGGTGTGTTCCTGAAAGATGCGGCGTTGCGGCGCGAATTTCTGTCCTTGATACCCGGAAGGGGTTGACCATGCTGGTTCGTCTCCTCTACGCCAGCCGTGCCGTCGATACCAGCACGGAGGCGATCGACGCGATCCTGACGCAGTCGCGCCAGTCCAATCCGCTGTGTGGAATCACTGGCATCCTGTGTTACGGCGGCGGCATCTTCCTCCAGGCGATTGAGGGCGGGCGCATGGCCGTCAGCGAACTGTTCGCGCACATCCAGCGCGACGCGCGGCACAAGGATGTGGTGCTGCTGCATTACGAGGAAATTTCGGAACGCCGTTTTGGCGGCTGGACCATGGGGCAGGTCAATACATCGCGCCTGAACACCTCGATACTGCTCAAATACGCCGAGAAGCCCGAGCTGGACCCCTACGCTGTTTCAGGCAAGGTCTCGCTGGCTCTGTTGGAGGAATTGATGGCTACGGCGTCCATCATGGGTCGCGCCTGATCCTGGCGAGGCATCGCTGTGGTGCTGGCCGGATGCGATTTCAGCAGCAGTCCGGGTAAACACAAGCCCATTGTTCTGGCGCTGGGCAGCCTGCGGGGTGCGACCGTTCATTTACATGGGTTGCAACGGCTCGAATCGCTGAACGCCTACGCCCTGTGGCTGGCGCAGCCGCAAGCCTGGACAGGTGCCTTTGATTTCCCCTTTGGCCTGCCGCGCGAACTGGTCCATGCGCTGGGCTGGCCCGGGCAATGGCAAGCCTGCATTGCCCAGTATGCGTCGATGTCGCGCCGCGAGATTCGCGATTGCTTCGCTGCCTTCTGCGCGGCACGCGCGGTTGGCAACAAGTTTGTACACAGGGCTACGGATCGCCCGGCGGGCTCAAGCACATCCATGAAATGGGTCAATCCGCCGGTCGCGTACATGCTGCATGCCGGAGTGCCGCCACTGATTGCGGCCGGCGTGCATATTCCCGGCCTTTTTGCAGGGGACCCATCGGATCGTGACCCTCAAGGGCACGCCCGGCGCGTCGCGCTGGAAGCCTATCCCGGTTTGCTGGCACGCGAATTGACTGGACGGGAGAGCTACAAGAGTGACGACAAGTCCAGACAGACCCCCGCGCGCCGTGCCGTGCGTGAGCGCATCATTGCCGCGCTGGAGCTTGGTCAGAGCCGTCTGGGCTTGTCGCTGGATGCGCCCTCCGCGGAGCGCCGGCAGATGCGCGAGGACGCCAGCGGGGACTGTCTGGACGCCGTTTTATGCCTGATGCAAGCGGCCTGGGCCAGCCGGTGCGGTTGGCCGCTATTTGGATTGCCCGCGACGACCGACCCGCTCGAAGGCTGGATCGTGACCGCCCCTACGCAGCCTTTGGAATAACCGTTTCCTCTATCTTGGCGGCCAACTGCGTCACTGCCAGCGCCGCTGGAGAGCCGGGCATGGATTGCATGAGCAACTGGCGGCGCATCACGGCTTGACGCACCGAAGGGTCGGCCGGAATGTCAGCCAGATGTACGAGCCGCACACCCTTGCCAGGCTCGGAGACCACAAAACGGTCCAGAACCTGTTGCAACTGGCTGGTAATGGCGCGTCCATCACCCAGTCGCGCCGTCTGGTTGATCACCATGTGAATGGCCGAGCGTTTCTGTTGCGCAGCCAGCACTTTGATGGTTGCGTAGGCATCCGTCAGCGAAGTTGGCTCGGGTGTTGCAACCACCAGGACCACGGTGGCCATGGAAACTGCAAACAGGACGACATCCGAAATCCCGGCGCCGGTGTCAAGGAGAACCACGTCGTAATGCGGAATCAGGCCCGTGATGATGCGCAGGAATTCGTCGCGCACTTCCGGAGTCAGACGGGAATACTCGACCATGCCTGAGCCGGCAAGCAAAACCGAGAAACCTCCCGGCGCGCGGATGATCGCCTCTTCCAGCTTGGCCTTGCCTGTGAATACGTCATGCAGTGTGATCTTGGGGTACAGGTTCAGCACCACGTCCAGGTTGGCCAGGCCGAGATCCGCATCGAGCACGAGCACGCGCTGACCGCGCTTGGCCAGCGCTGCTGCCAGATTGGCCGACACAAAGGTCTTGCCCACGCCACCCTTGCCGCTGGTGACGGCAATGACCTTTCCCATGGGTTTGAGCGGCACTGCGAGCGCCACGCCGTCGTCGCCTGAAGGGACTTGGGACTCTTCGCTCATCAGGTAACCTCCGCGCGAAGCGCTGCGGTGCTATTCGCCTTGGGAGCGGCCCGGCGGCTCATGACAGTGCCCCCGGCGCAGTGTCACCGCCGGCGTTGCCAGGCAGGCGTTCTATCCAGGCGGGTTCGCCGTTTGACAAAGGACCAAACAAAAGCCTTTTCTCCTCTGCACTGACTGCTATGACCTGCTGATGGTCGATGCACACGCGATTGCGCCCTTCGGCCTTGGCCCGGTAGAGCAAGTTGTCGGCACGTTCTATCCACAGGGGCGCAGTGGAGCGCACCCACTCCGGCGCGTAAGCGCCGCCGATGCTGATCGTGGCGCGCACACCGGTGACCGGTGATATGCGTATGGTCAGCGACTCGACCGTCTGGCGTATGCGTTCCGCCACCGCCTGACCAACCGACACCAGGCAATTGGGCAGGACGACTGCAAACTCCTCGCCGCATAACGGGCTATCGAGTCCATCGGCCGGATGCATCCGGCCAGGCACTTGGCAACGGCCTGCAGCACCAGGTCACCGGCCACATGGCCATGGGTGTCGTTGATGCTCTTGAAATGGTCGATGTCGAGCATCAGCAGCAGTGCGGGCTCCCCGGAACGGGCCACGCCATCAATCTCGCGTTCCAGCACGGCGCGAAAGTGGCGCCGATTGGGCAGGCCTGTGAGCGGGTCCTTCAGGGACAACTCGCACAAGCCGTCGATGACACCTTGCACGTATGCAGTTGGTGACGTCTGCACGTTGGGCAATGCGCTGGCACCACCGTGTTCCAGCAGGGCGTGCGCATCCCCAAGTCGCAATTCGCCAATGTCCACTACCGGAGAAGCGATGGAAGATGTCACGAATGGTGGTCGCGTGAGTCGGGTGTCGGGCATCATGCCGCTGGAAAGTTTAACAGCATGGTCCTGCACTATTGAACAGCATGGTCCTGCACTATTGAATGGCTGCGGCGTCCTTGCAAGACGTGTGTCAGCCCAACGCCGCAGGGCGGCGCCCCAGTATGTCGGTCGCGCGCTGTTCGTAGGCCCGCGCAATACGCAGGACTTCCAGATCCGCCTGCGGGCGGCCGATCAGTTGCATGCCGTTGGGCAAACCCCCTGGCCCAAAACCGATCGGGACGCCGATGGCAGGTAGTCCCGCCAGGGTTGCATAGATCACCACCTCCATCCAGCGGTGGTAGGTGTCCATGGGTCTTCCGGCGATCGATTGCGGCCATTCCAGTTCTGCTGTGAATGGCCAGACCTGGGCAGACGGCAGGGCGAGATAGTCGTAGCGCCCGAACATTCCCAATATCTGCTGGTAAAAGCGGCTGCGTTCGGTGGCCGCCAGTTGTACGTCCCGGGCCGACAGCATTTCGCCCTGTTCTGCCTCCCAGCGCGCTGCCGGTTTGAGTTGCGCGCGGCTCGCCGGCGCATCCCAGTGCTCGCGCAAACTGGCCGCCACCAACCAGCGCCGCCAGGTCAGCCAGGTTTGCCATACCTGCGCCGGATCGAAAGCCGGCTGCGCTGCCTCCACCACGCAACCGTCCGCCGCCAGGCGCGCCAAGGCGCCCTCGCACAGGGACAGGATGCCTGGCTCCATGGCGAGATATCCGCCGAGATCTCCGAGCCACCCGATACGCGCTGTGCGCAAGTCCAGCGCCAGGTCCAGGTCCTGCCCTGGCCATCGACCGGGCAGGGACAGCGGCGCCCGGTCATCGCGACCGGCCTGAACGGTGAGCAGCCGTGCCACGTCTTCGACGCTGCGGCCCATCGGACCCTCGGTTCCCAACGGACTGATCCACACGTCAGGTTTGGGCCACGCCGGAACCCGCCCTGCGCTCGGACGCAGCCCGAACACATTGTTGAAGGCGGCCGGGTTGCGCAGCGACCCCATCATGTCGCTGCCATCAGCCACCGGCAGCATGCGCAGGGCCAGCGCCACCGCGGCACCACCGCTGGAGCCTCCGGCGCTCAGGCGCGGGTCGTACGCATTGCGCGTAATGCCAAAGACCGGGTTGTAGGTGTGCGAGCCCAGGCCGAACTCGGGCGTGTTCGACTTCCCTATAAGGATGCCTCCGGCCGCCTTCATCCGGCGCACCATCAAGTCGTCCTCCAGGGGAATCTTGCCGACCAGTAGAGGCGATCCGCGCACGGTGGGCACGCCGGCGGTGTTGGACAGATCCTTGATGGCCATTGGAAAACCGTGCATCCAGCCCCGGCTTCGTCCAGCGGCAAGTTCGCGGTCGCAGGTGTCCGCCTCGGCCAGAACAACCTCCGCGTCCACCTGACTCACGATGGCATTGAATTGTGGGTTATGCCGGGCGACTTGGGCCAGCGTGGCGAGCATGAGTTCGCGGCAGGATACGGCTCTGCCGTGAATCGCCTGGCTGAGTGCCGTGGCGCTGGTTTCGAGAATCGGGTCAGAGGGTTGGGGTGGCATGTTGGCTTGTTCCGGAGCACACCGGGCAATTGGCACTGCGAGGAACCCGCAAGGCGGTCCACTCCATGGAGCAACCATCCAGCATCAGCAGGCGACCAGTCAGGGAGCGGCCGACGTGCGCAATCAGTTTCAGCGCTTCCGCCGCCTGCATGCTGCCAATGATGCCCACAAGGGGCGCAAACACGCCCATCGTGGCACATCGCGTTTCCTCGAATTCCGCGTGCGGCGGAAATACGCAGGCATAGCATGGCGATGCAGCGTCCCGTGGGTCATACACACTGATCTGCCCGTCAAAGCGGATTGCCGCACCTGAAACCAATGGAATGCGCTGCGCCACACAGACCGCATTGACAGCCTGACGCGTGGCGAAGTTGTCGCAACAATCGAGCACGACGTCCGCCATGGTAACCAGGCTGGTCAGGCGCGTTGCGCCGACGCGTTCGCGCAGCGCGCTCACATTCACGTCCGGATTGATCTGCGCCAGCGCGGCGCGAATGGACTCGACCTTGGTTTGCCCTAGGCGCGCCGTTGTATGCCCGATCTGCCTTTGCAGGTTGGTGAGGTCTACCAAGTCGTCGTCAACGATCGTGATGTGCCCGACACCCGCGGAGCCCAGATACAGCGCCGCCGGCGAGCCGAGTCCGCCGGCGCCGACGATCAGCACGCGGGAAGCACGGATGCGCTCCTGCCCCTCAATGCCCAGTTCATCCAGCAGGATGTGCCGCGAGTAACGCAGCAACTGGTCGTCGTTCATGGCGTCAGCGCAGCCGGGATCGCGTCGTGCGCCACCGCATCACCGGACGGCTGCCGGTGGATCAATTTTCCTTGGGCTCGTCCTTGCGCTCGACGAGGGTCTTGCTGATCATCACCGGCCGGCCCTTGAGCTTGTTGAGCGCCTGTGCAAGCGGGAAATCCTTGTCCGAACCGAACTCTGGCGCGCGGCGTTCGGCCACTGGTTTGCGGGCTTCTTCCTCCAGGCGCTTGCGCGCCTCGTCGCGGGCTTTTTCGCGCGCGGCGTCCTTCTTCTCTTCTCCCTGGCCACTGTTCAGGTGTTTCTCCAGGTCGGCCTCGCGGGTACGCAGCGCCGAAAACAGATTGCCCTCTTCCGTCTCATCAACCATCACGTCCGGAACGATGCCCTTGGCCTGAATCGACCGTCCACTAGGTGTGTAATAGCGCGCGGTGGTGATCTTCAGGCCAGTATCGGGACCCAGAGGGCGAACGGTTTGCACCGAACCCTTGCCAAAAGTCTGGTTGCCCATGATGGTGGCGCGTTTGTAATCCTGCAGGGCGCCAGCGACGATTTCGCTGGCCGATGCCGATCCCTCATTCACCAGCACAACCAGCGGCAGGCTCTTCAGCGCAGCCGGCAGCCGCTTGAGCGGGTCCGCGCTGCCGCGGCGCTGGTAGAACTCGGGTGAGGCCTTGTAGACAAATTTGTTCTCGGCCAGTTGCCCATTGGTGGAGACGACGTTCACGTTTTCCGGCAGGAATGCCGCCGAGACCGCAACGGCGG
>JANNDB010000072.1:0-3219 GCA_031387285.1 Betaproteobacteria bacterium
CATAGATGTTGGGATAGATGGTCTGCAGGTACTCGTTGGTCTCCACCGTACGCTGGGTCGGAATGCCGAGTTCTTCGAGCCCGTATCCGCTGAGTCGCGCCACGCGCCCGACGGCGCAGATCAGGGCGTCAAACGCGACCACCACCTCGTTGCCCTGGTGCTCCACGACGATGGTCTTTTCGCCGTCCACCATGGCGCAGCGCAAGGCCTTGTGCCCGGTGAGCACCCGGACACCATCCTCCTGCAGGGCCTGGCGGGCCAATTCGGACACCTCAAGATCTTCGCGGATCATGATGCGAGGGGCCATTTCCACCTGCGTCACAACCGCGCCCAGGCGTGCAAAGGACTGCGCCAGTTCGCAACCGATAGGGCCGCCGCCGAGCACGACGATACGTTGCGGCAAGGTGTCCAGTTTGGCAAATTCGTCCCACAGCGTGTCGCTACTCACATAACCGACGCTCTCCAGGCCGGGCAGAGGGGGCACGAAGGGGCGCGCGCCGGCTGCGATCACGATGTTGCGGGTGGTGAGGGTCTTCTTGCTGCCGTCGGCGTGGGTGTTCTCCACGGTCCACGGGTTGGTGATTCTGGCGTGGCCCAGCTGCACGTCCACACCCAGACCGGTATAGCGCTCCACGCTGTCATGTGGGGCGATATCGGCGATCACCTTGTGCACCCGCGCCATCACTTCGCGAAAGCTGAACGTGGTGCTCGCACTGCTCAACCCGTAGTTGGCCGAGTGCAGTATCTGGTGGCGCAGCTTGGCGGTCTTGATCAGGGCCTTGCTGGGCACACAGCCAAAGTTCAGGCAGTCGCCCCCCATCTTGTGTGACTCGACCAGCGTGACGCTGGCTTTGACTGCGGCACCGATGAGCGCGCTGACCAGCCCACCGGCGCCCGCGCCGATGACGATCAGGTTGCGGTCGAACGACGTCGGCCGCGCGCTGTTCCAGCGTTCGTAGACCTTGCGCGCACGCACCGCGTCGACGACCTTCTTGGTGACCAGCGGAAAGATGCCGAGCAGCACGAAGGCGCCCAGCAACCCGGGCGACAGGATGGAACGCAGTGAATCAATCTTGCCGATCTCGGTGCCGGCATACACGTAGGCGACCGTGCCGGCGAACATCCCGATCTGGCTGACCCAGAAGAAGGTCCAGGTCTTCATGCGGGTCAGGCCCATGAGCAGATTCAGGGCGAAAAACGGAATCGCCGGGATCAGGCGCAGCGTGAAAAGATAAAAGGCCCCTTCCTTGTCCACACCCTTGTTGACTTCGGCGAGGCGCTTTCCAAAGCGCTTTTCAATGGCTTCGCGCAACACCGTGCGGGCCGCCAGCATGGCCAGTGTCGCGCCGAGGGTGGACGCGAACGACACTACGATGGTGCCCCAGACCAGGCCAAAACTGGCGCCCGACGCCAGCGTCATGATGGCCGCCCCTGGCAGCGAGAGCGCAGTGATCGTCACATAGATGGCAAAAAACACCAGCGTCACGACGACTGGCCGCTCCTCGTACACGGCGATAAAGCTGGCCTGGCTCTCCTTGATATAGGCCAGACTGAAGTAGCGGCCGAGGTCGAGCAGGAAGAAGGCGCCCACGGCTGCTGCCAGGACGACGAGGACCACGAGTTTTTTGAGGTTCAAAGGGCCGTCCTGCTGGGGGAACGTTGGGGGTAGGTACGCGATAAAAGGCGCGCTGGATGTGCCTTGGTCGGCGCGCGGTAACGGATTCTTACATGGTCGATCGACTCAGGCGCCAGCAAAAGCGGCCCGCAGGGCGTTCGCCTGCGCCATGGTGTGTTCGTAGCCGGCGCGGATGGCCTGCATGCGGAAAGCCTGGCCAAGGTTTACAAAGTAGCTGAATTCGGGATGCAGGGTCATGGTGGCGGCGCGGGCTTCCGGTTCGGTCAGGGCCCGCTTGCGCAGGTCGCTTGCCCGATAGCGATCGGTGCCGGCTGGTGCCTTGTTCTCATAGGCTGAGACATCCACCGCCAAAACCCGCTCGGCTCCCAGCGCCCGGGCCAGGCGCACCGGCATGGGGGTACCGAGATCGGGGTCCACAAACGGCACGCCATGGATCAGCACGGGTGCCAGTGTGCCCTCCACGGCGGTCGAAGCCTGTACCGCGACGCCCGGGTCTCCCCGGGTGAAGGCCACCACCTCGCGTGACGTCTGCTGCATGGCCACCACGGCGGTGGCAACGGACAACTGCTCCAGCGGCCGATTGCCGAGCCGGTCGTTGATCAACCCGACCATGCCCGCCGCACTCACCTTGGCGCTGGACGACCCCAGGCTCGGACGCACCACGGACATGGTGCTGAAGTCCATCGCGAGACTTTCCATCTCGGCAACCGGCATGCCGCTCGCGTAGAGGCAGCCGATCAACGAGCCGATCGATGCGCCCACCACCAGATCGGGTCGCAAATCCAGTTCGTGCAAGGCCTTGAGCACGCCGACGTGGGCAAACCCGCGCGGTCCTCCCGAACTCAGGACCCAGGCGGTGCGTACGCGGCGCGCCAGTGGGCCGGGGGCGGGCGCGTCCGGGCCGTTGTGGTCGTACTCCTGGACCCAACCGCATCCGGCCAGCGCCAGCAGCGGGGCGGCGGCCAACGGGGTCAGCAACTGGCGGCGGCGCAAATCGAAGGTAGGTCGCATGGATGTCAATACTGCCAGAACGGTGCGCCAAATCAAGGTGCGACCGTGACGTCACCGACATAACCCAGGCTGCTGCCGTTGGTGTTGTCGGAATCTCCACCGACGAGGATGGCCACCAAGGGCGGGACGCTGCTGCTCTCGTGCCCAAATGCCCGCAGGAAATCCGCTGCCAGATCGCGCTCCAGCGTGACCCATTGGCCGGGGCGTGCGTCGCCACTGGTGACGACTACATAGTGCACCCGCGCGCTGAAGGTGTTGGGCAGGGCAGTGCCCAGCGCCAGCCGGCGATCCCACACGTAACACAGGGTCGCGGCCGGCAACTGCTCGCCGGTGATGCTGCGCGCCAGTCGCAATACCGTCCGTTCGCCCAGCTTCAGGCCGTCCAGCGCCATGTCAAACAGGGCGCAGACCTTGAGCGGCGTGTCGTCGCCCGCCTTGGTCTGGAGGTCGCTGTGCTCCAGCCCGCGCTCGAGCCGCAAGCTCCAGCGCAGGTGCAGTCCGGCGGGCCGCAATCCGGAGGGCATGTCGAAAACCAGGTTGCCGTAGGCGTGCTCGGACAACACTTCCAGGAC
>JANNDB010000097.1:0-2505 GCA_031387285.1 Betaproteobacteria bacterium
ACCTGCAGCGCCTGCGCGAGATCTGCACGGCCAACAACATCCTGTTGATATTCGACGAGGTCATCACCGGTTTCGGCCGCGCCGGCGCATTCACCGGCGCCGAGGCCTTCGGCGTGACGCCCGACATCCTGAACGCCGCCAAGCAGATCACCAACGGCACGCAGCCGCTGGGCGCCGTGGTGGCAACCAAGGAGATCTACGACACCTTCATGGCAGCCGGCGGCCCCGAGTACATGCTCGAGTTCGCGCACGGCTATACCTATTCAGCGCATCCGGTGGCCTGCGCGGCCGGCATCGCGGCACTCGACGTGCTGGTCCGGGAAGACATGATCGGCCGGGTCAAGGCGCTGGCGCCGTATTTCGAGCAGGCTGTGCACAGCCTCAAGGGCACGAAACACGTGACCGACATCCGCAACTACGGCCTCGCAGCCGGCTTCACCATCGACCCCCTGCCCGGGGAGCCGGCGCGCCGCCCGTATGAGATCGCCATGAAGTGCCTGGACAAGGGCTTTTATGTGCGTTACGGCGGCGACACCATCCAGCTGGCGCCACCGTTCATTTCGGAGAAGTCGGAGATCGACAGCCTGATCAATGCGCTGGGCGAGTCCCTGCGCGAAACGGCCTGAACCGCCACAGCCGCTAAGCCAAACCCATGTACAACGACCCATTCCTGCAGGCCACCGGTGCCGGCAGCAACACCCTCCCCACCATCGGCCATCTGATCGACGGCAAGCTGGTAGCAGGCGGCAGCCGCTCCCAGGACGTCTTCAACCCGGCCACCGGGCGCGCTGAAAAGCGCCTGCTGCTGGCCGACGCGGCAACGGTGGAGCAGGCCATCGCCTCGGCCCAGGCGGCCTACCCGGCCTGGCGCGCCACCCCGCCGCTCAAGCGCGCCCGCGTCATGGGCAAGCTCAAGCAGCTGCTGGAGGAAAACGCCGACCGCATCTGCGCGCTGCTCACGGCCGAGCACGGCAAGGTGGTGGGCGACGCACAGGGCGAGCTGGGGCGCGGCATCGAAAACGTCGAATACGCCAGTTACGCGCCCGAACTGCTCAAGGGTGAACACAGCAAGAACGTCGGCCCGGCCATCGACTCCTGGAGCGAGTTCCAGCCGTTGGGCGTGACGGCTGGCATCACGCCTTTCAACTTCCCCGTGATGGTGCCACTGTGGATGTGGCCGATGGCGGTGGTATGTGGCAACACCTTCATCCTCAAACCGTCCGAGCGTGATCCGTCCAGCGCCCTGCTGGTGGCCCAGTTGGCGCTTGAGGCCGGGTTGCCGCCCGGTGTGCTCAACGTGGTGAACGGCGACAAGGAGGCGGTGGACATCCTGCTCGGCGACAAGCGCATACAGGCCGTGAGTTTCGTCGGCTCCACGCCGATTGCGCAGACCGTGTATGCAACCGGCTGTGCCAACGGCAAGCGGGTGCAGGCGCTTGGCGGCGCCAAGAACCATGCGGTGGTGATGCCCGACGCCGACGTGCCCAACGCCGTGAGCGCCATGATGGGCGCGGCCTACGGCAGCTGCGGCGAACGCTGCATGGCCGTGCCGCTGATCGTCGCCGTGGGGGACGCGGTGGCCGACGCCATGATCGCCGGCCTGAAAACCGAAATCGCCAAGATGAAGGTGGGCCCCGGCAACGACGCGAGCAACGACATGGGCCCGCTGGTCACCAGGCCGCACTTTGAAAAGGTCCGGGGTTATGTGGACCAGGGCGTGGCCGAAGGCGCGAACCTGCTGGTGGACGGCCGCAAGGTTGCCGTGCCGCAGGCGAACGCGGACGGTTATTTCATGGGCCCGTGCCTGTTTGACAACGTCAAGCCCGGCATGACGATCTACCAGGACGAGATCTTCGGCCCGGTGCTGGGCGTGGTGCGCGTCAAAACCCTGCAGGAGGCGATGGACCTGATCGACCGCCACGAGTACGGCAACGGCACCTGCATCTTCACGCGCGACGGCGAGGCCGCGCGCTACTTCACCGACAACATCCTGGTGGGCATGGTGGGCGTCAACGTGCCGCTGCCGGTGCCGGTGTCCTACCACTCGTTTGGCGGCTGGAAGCGCTCCCTGTTTGGTGACCTGAGCGCGTACGGGCCGGACGCGGTGCGCTTTTATACGAAGCGCAAGACGATTACGCAGCGCTGGCCGTCGGCTGGGGTGCGCGAGGGCGCAATGTTCAGTTTTCCGAGCAATCGCTAAGGCGCTTTCAGGCCATCGCGCCGGCATTCGGCCGCGCCGGTAGGCCCGGGCGGAATTCCGTCATGGAGTGTGGCGAATCACCGGGCGCCTAATCCGAGCCGGCCGCAGCTTGGGCTACGATGGATGCCTGTTCGCCGTCCGCTGACAATTGCACCATGATGCTGACCCACATTGCCCGCCTGATCCAGCAATACAGCGTGCCCGTGCTGATGGGCGTCACCATCAGCCTTTCCAGTGCCGCGGGCCTTGCACAAGGTAATGCCAAGGCCGCAAAGTTCTACGAGGATGCACTGGTTCGTTACGAG
>JANNDB010000136.1:0-3076 GCA_031387285.1 Betaproteobacteria bacterium
ACTTCGGCCAAGCCCGCCGCAAAACCGGCGGCCAAGCCTGCTCCGGCGAAAAAGCCTACGTCCTGAGCGGACAAGCCTTCAGCCGTCGATCACGACTCGGGTAGCACCTCATCGGCCCGGGGTCCTGCGCTGGCGCCAGCAGCTGTAATGCCGGCATGGCCTCGCGCACGACACCTCTGGTCTATCCAGCTCGGTCAAAAACAGAAACGGCACCCGGAGGTGCCGTCGTACGCGTTGGTGCCGACCTTGGTCACTCCTCGACGAATGTCTCCTCGCGCTTTTTCTTCACTGCAGGCAACAGCACGATCACCAGCAAAAGTGCAGCCACCGCCAACAGGCTGGCGGACAGGCCGCGCGTTACGAACACGCTCCAGTCGCCACGCGACAGCAATAACGCCCGTCGCAGGTTTTCTTCCATCATTGGCCCCAGGATGTAGCCGAGCAACAGCGGCGCCGGCTCGGTCGCAAGTTTGACCCAGAGGTAACCAACGACACCAAAAATCGCCACGAGCCAGATGTCGAAGGTGGAGTTGTTGGTCGTATAGACGCCGATCGCACAAAACAGCACGATGGACGGGAACAACCAGCGGTAAGGCACGGTCAGCAGCTTGATCCAGATGCCGATGAGCGGCAGGTTCAGGACAATCAGCATGGCGTTGCCAATCCACATCGAGGCAATCAGGCCCCAGAACAGCTGCGGGTTGCTGGTCATCACCTGCGGGCCCGGCTGGATGTTGTGGATGGTCATGGCGCCGACCATCAGCGCCATGACGGCGTTGGGGGGAATGCCAAGCGTCAGCAACGGAATGAACGAGGTCTGCGAAGCCGCATTGTTCGCTGATTCGGGCGCAGCCACACCACGAATATTCCCCTTGCCAAAAGGTATCTCGCCTGGCTTCATCTTGATCTTCTTTTCAAGCGTGTACGCCGCAAACGCCGCCATGACGGCGCCGCCACCGGGCAGGATGCCCAGCATCGATCCCAAAACCGTGCCCCGCAGCACCGCCGGGGCCATGGCAATGAAGTCTGCCTTGGTCGGCATGAGGCCCTTGACCTCGGCAGTGAAAACCTCGCGTTCGTCTTCATGTTTGCCAAGGTTGCTGATGATCTCGCCGTAACCGAATACGCCCATGCCGATGGCGATGAAGCCGATTCCGTCGGTCAACTCGGGAATGTCGAAAGAGAAACGCGCCACGCCAGAGTTCACGTCAGTGCCGACCAGGCCCAGCAGAAGGCCCAGCAGAATCATGGCGACTGCCTTGAGCAGCGAGCCGGAGGCCAGCACGACGGCACCGATCAGGCCCAGGATCATCAGCGAAAAATACTCTGCCGGCCCGAACTTGAATGCCACTTCAGTGAGCGGCACCGCGAACGCCGCCAGCACCAGCGTTCCAACGCAACCAGCAAAGAAGGATCCGAGTCCCGCCGCCGCGAGCGCCGGCCCGGCCCGGCCCTGTCGGGCCATCTGGTACCCGTCCAGCACCGTCACCACCGAGGAAGTCTCTCCCGGCAGATTGACCAGGATGGCCGTGGTCGAGCCACCGTATTGGGCGCCGTAGTAGATGCCGGCCAGCATGATGAGCGCCGACAAGGGAGGCAACGCATAGGTGGCAGGCAACAACATGGCGATCGTCGCCAGCGGGCCGATGCCCGGCAACACTCCGATCAGCGTGCCAAGGAGGCAGCCGATGAACGCATACAGCAGGTTGATGGGCGTAAAAGCGACGCCAAAGCCCAGCGATAGATTGGCAAGCAAGTCCATTGTTTTTGTCCTTCTCAGGTGAGGAACGCCGGCCAGACCGGAAACTGCAACTTGAGCAGCACGACGAAGGCCAGGTAGCTTGTGATCGCCAATATCGTGGCCAGGATCAGGACTTCCTTGAGCTTGAACTCCTCACCCGCCAGCGCGGCGACGATTGTCAACGCGTAAATGGCGGCGATCAGCCCGAAGGAAGGCAGCTTGATGCTGGGTAGTCCACCCAGAAGCACGCCGAACACCAGGTTGGAAGCGATGATGAAGAACAAGGGTTTCCAGGCCCATGATCCGATCTTGTCTCCGTCCTCGGTCTCCACTACCATGGCGTTGAACGTGATGATTCCGCCCAGTATGGCAAGCAGCACCCCCAGCATGACCGGGAAGTAGCCCGGACCCATTCGCGCGCCCTCTCCAATCTTGTAATTGGTGGCCCCCCAGGCGAAGGCGATGCCAACCACCATGAACATGAGGCCCGAAAAAAAGTCTTTCTGACTCTTGATATTCATTCCTTGTCTCCTCAGACAGAGTTTGTCCCGCCCGATTGTGCACGCGAATACCGGGCCCGCACCATGTGGATTCCACCTATGTCGTACGCGCGACAGTCTGGTGCCAGGCAAGGCGCCCGCCTGC
Organism: Betaproteobacteria bacterium; assembly: GCA_031387285.1. Taxonomy (GTDB): domain Bacteria; phylum Pseudomonadota; class Gammaproteobacteria; order Burkholderiales; family Burkholderiaceae_C; genus CAISIP01. The sequence continues at coordinate 2,387 of JANNDB010000136.1, forward strand.
CACTCAGACCAGCGGCGGTGTCGAACTCAACACTTCGGCCATGACCGTCGCTCCCTCGGCGACCCGCAAGGCGCCCGCCAGGCGCAACGGCCGCATGCCGTCCTGCACCGCCTGGCGGCGCAAGGCGTCGATGCTCGGCTCCCTTGTCAGCGTATCCTTGAAAGCTTCGCTGACCACCAGCAGTTCATAGAGCCCCATGCGCCCCAGAAAACCGGTCATGCGGCAGTCCACGCAGCCCACCGGCTTGAACGGCCGATAGCCCCCATTGACCTTCCATGGCTTGACCACCTCGTCGAGCGAGGAACGGTGCGAGTCCTGATCAGCCACCTTGCACTGTTTGCACAGGGTGCGCACCAGGCGCTGCGCCAGCACACCGAGCAAGGTCGCGTTTATCAGGTAAGACGGAATACCCAGTTCCAGCAATCGGCTTACCGCCGACGGCGCATCGTTGGTGTGCAGCGTGGAAAAAACGAGGTGACCGGTCAATGCTGCCTGCACCGCCATTTCGGCCGTCTGCAGGTCGCGGATTTCGCCCACCATGATGATGTCCGGGTCCTGCCGCATCAGGGCGCGCAGGCCTTCCGTGAAATTGAAATCGAGCTGTGGTTGCACCTGGGTCTGGTTGAAGGAGGGCTCGATCATCTCGATCGGGTCTTCCACCGTGCTCACGTTGACCTCTTCCGTGGCGAC
>JANNDB010000363.1:0-6435 GCA_031387285.1 Betaproteobacteria bacterium
GCGGCGCCACGGGCGGCTCGGCAAGCGCTACCGGGGCAACCGGCGCGGCCACACGGGTTCGCGGCCAGAACCAGGCCAGCGCCAACGCCGTTGCCAGCACCAGCAGCACGATCAGCACGCGCGCGGCGGACCACGCAGTCCGCGCCGTCGCGCCGGGCTGCGCGAACCCGGGAACACTCACCGTGCCGCGTGTGATGTCCAGTGGCTGCGGGCTTGGCGCACTTGCCGCAGCCGCGGATCCTGCCTTGCGGTCCAGGTCGCGCAACATCTTGTTGATGACACTCACGAAACCACCTTGCCCCGGGCTGTTGTCCGCGTACCCAGCAGGCGGCCCCACCATGGCGCAGCGACGTCGGCGCCAGCGGTACCGCTGGCTGCGAGCCGCACGTGGGCGGGTGTCACCCGGTGCGTGTCTTCGCCATAGGCCAGCATCAAACACTTGTTACCCAGGACGTTGATGACACGCGGCACCCCTGCACTGGCATGCGCCAGCGCCTGCGCGGCGGCCGGCTCGAACACGTCGGTGTCGGTGTGCGCGTCCAGCGCGGCCACTGTCAGGCGGTGTTTCAGGTAGGGGCCGACGCGCGGCGCCAGCATCGGCCCCAGGTGCTCGCTGAAGGTGATGCGCTGCAACAACTGGCGAATCTCCACGCGCGCCAGTTTGCGGTCAAGCTCGGGCTGGCCCAGCAAGACCAGTTGCAGCAGCTTGCGCTTTTCGGTCTCCAGGTTGGACAGCAGGCGCAGGCTCTCCACCGTGCGTATCGGGATGGCCTGCGCTTCGTCGATCACCACCACCACCGAACGGCCTTGCGCGGCGTGCCCGAGCAGGCAACGGTGCAGTGCATCCAGCAGCTTGTGGCGCGTGGCCGTTGCGGCAACCTGCAGGCCCAGTTCCTGTGCCAGCGCCAGCAGCAGGTCACGCGGACCGAGATCAGGATTGGGAATGTAGGCCATGACGCATTCATCGTGCAGGGTACGCAGCAACTGGCGGCACAAGAGTGTCTTGCCGCAGCCGACCTCGCCCACAATCTTGAGGAACCCCTCGCCGCTGCGAATGGCGATCAGCAAGGTGTTGAGGGCGGCCTGCACACCCTCATGCGGGTAGAAGAACGCTGCGTCCGGAGTAATCGAGAACGGCGGCTCGCGCAACGCAAAATGCCGCAGGTACATCACGGTCAGGGGTTCTTTGCTTTGGCGTCTTCCACCCGACCATCAAGACGGATCACGCGCGTACGCGCTGTTTCGATGTCGTCCAGCGCCCTGCGCACAAGCTGGTTCTGCTGTTCCCAGTCCTGGGCCGAGCGGATGATGGTGGGCTTGACCAGCACCACCAATTCCTTCTTGCGCGCCGTCTTGGCGGCGTTGCCAAGCAGGGACGAGAAGAAGCCGGAATTGGTCGAGCCGGGCACACCGGAGGCAGCGCGGCTGGACTCCAGCTGCATCAGGCCGCCAATGGCAACAATGCTGCCATCCTGCACCCGCACCATGGTGTCGGACTCGTTGACGGCGCTCGATGCCAGCGGCAGCCGGTAGTTGCCGATGCTGCCCAGATCCACCTGGCGCGTGCGCTCGGTCACGTTGGTCACCGATGGGTGGATGTGCAGCAGGATATTGGTGCTGTCATCGATCTGCGGCGTCACGTCCAGCGCAATACCGGAAAAGAACGGTGTCAGTGTCAGGGTCGGCAAGGTAACGCTCGCGGTGGACCCGGCAGTCGCCGCCGTGGTCGAGCCACCCGAGACGTTGGTCACGAAATATTCGTCATTGCCCACCTTCAGCACGGCCTTCTGGTTGTTCACCGTGGCAATACGCGGGCTAGACAGCGTCTGCACCTCGCCCTGGGTTTCCAGGAACCCGATGACCGCCGCGAAGCGGCTGGTGGAGAGCGCCAGACCGAACAGGCCACCACCGTTTTGCACCGCGGGAATAGGCACTGCTCCCGGGTTCACGGTGACGCCCGACTGCAACAAGGGATTGGAGGACGCCACACCGCTGCCCAGTACGCCAGCCGCCAGGCTGCCGCCATTGGCGGTCGCAAGCGCCGCCCAGTTCACACCGCTCTGGTAGCCGTCACTGAGTTCGACTTCGACGATCTTTGCTTCCAGCATCACTTGGCGCTCCACTGCGATCTGGGCCGCCTTGAGGAATTTTTCGACCTGGCGCAATTCGTCGGGCATGGCGCGCACGGCCATGATGCCGGCCTGCGGGCTCACGATGACGCTGCGCCCGGCGCCACTACCGACCAGCGCGCGCGCCGCGTCGGCCAGTTCCGTCCACAGGTTGGTGGATGAACTGGTGGTGACCCGGCTGCTTTCGATCTGCTGCGTTGTCGTTGACGACGAGGCGCTTGCATTTCCGCTTGACGAAGCCCCGGAGCCGCTGCTGCTGTTGCTGCCCGATCCGGTGCTGGTGGTCCCGCCCCCGGAGGACACCCGCAGGTCACTTCCACCCCGGCGTTGCGAGTTCGGATAGTTGATGGTGAAGATACGTGTCTGCAGGCTGGGCGCGAAAACCGTGATGCGCCGCCCGTCCACCCGAAAGTCGTAGCCGTACACGTCACGCAGCGACTCCAGCGCCTCGAGCACGGTGACGCCGCGCAAGGTGACCGACAGCGTGCCCGATACGTCAGGGTGCAGCAACATGCTGTAGCGCGTGTCAGCCACGATGGCCAGAAACACCTCGCGTGCCTGCGCGTTGTTGACCAGCAGGTCCAGGCGCGGTTCGGAAACGGCGGCCACGACCGGCGCCGGTTCGGCAAGCGCATCAGTGACCCTGCGCGGCACGGCGGGCGGCGCAGTCACGGCCGCGGCAATCTGGGCCGCCACCGTCGGGGCGACCTCGGGCGCGCGCATTGGCCGGTTCGCGGCGCAACCACCCAGCATGGCAATTGCAAGACATGCAACCGTCAACGGCAGCGCCACAGAAAGTCCGGGCTGTTCGGCACGGCATGCCAAATCCGCGGGAAGAAATTGGTGCTGTTTCATTTTTTCAGGCTCATATGAGATGTCTTGGACTGTCCCGGCGCTTCAGGGCAGCGCCTTGCGTTGAATTCCGGCATACCGCGGGACCTTGCGCAGCGACTTTCCCTCGCGCAACCAGATCTCGGTTTCACTGATGCGTTCGACGCGGGCGTCCCCCAGCATCTGACCCTGGGCTACCAGCCGCGTACCCGCCACCACGTAGGGCCGGCCGTCGCGCACGATCACCGCCATGGGCACCGACTGCGCGGCCTTTTCGCCCCCGCCCGGCGTGCCCGCAGACGGTGCAGCCGGCGCCTGCGTCGGATCGCGCTGGGCCTGTCCCGCTGCGCTGACAGGCAACAAGGCCACGGCCGCCAACGCCACCAGTCCGAATGCGGTGACGCACTTGCCCACCGCTGCGGCAACAGCTCTCATGGTTGTCCCATCACCAGAAATACCTGCAGTTTGAGCTGCGCCGGGCGCTGCTCGGCCGAGAGTTTCATCGTGCCCCAACGCAGATCTGGCATGGCCACCTCCAGCGCGTGCACATAACGCACCAGGTCGGCATAAGGCCCCGCCACCGTGACTTCAACGCCTTGGCGCTGCACCAGCGACGGCGCAGCAGCTGGCGCCGCGCCGGGCAGCGCGACTTCGGGTGGCAGGCTGGCGGCCTGCACCAGCGACAGGCTGGCTTGCTTGCCCAGGAAATGCACCAGCACCTCCTGCAGGCTGACAGCGTTGCGGGTCGGGCCGTTCAACAGGGACATGTCGTTGTTGACCGCGTCGATCTGCGCCTTGACACGCGCCAACTCGGCACGCGCCACTTGCACGGGATCGGCGGCGTTCGGCTTTTCGCGCACCGCCAGACGTAAACGCTGCAGTTCGGTGTTGGCAGTGGCGTACTCCTGGCGCGCGCGCGCATGCTCGGTGCGGGCTGGCGACAGCCACAAGAGATCGGCCAGCGCGAAGCACACGGCAATCAGGGACAGGAACAGAAACGCCCTTTCGCGCAGGCTCAGGGCATCGATGCGCGCTGCCAGGTTCTTCCATTGATTCTTCATGGTGCCTTCCCAGCCATCGAGGCCGCCGCATCGGCCAGAGCACTACCCAGCGTGAACGACCACATCGGGCGTCCCGCAGCCACAGATTCACTGCGCGCCTGGCCCGGCTGGGCGGCCGCTGCCGCTACGCTTTCAACCTGTACCTTGCGCAGGCTCTGCCCGGCCAGCAGGGGGCTCTTGGCCAGCCGTGCAACCCAGTCATTGAGCGCTGCCGGCTCCAGCGTGAACCCGCGTACCTCGAAGCGGGAAGGGTCCGCCTGGACCTCGGTCACCCAGGCCGACGATGGAATGCTCTGGGCCACGAGTTGCAGCCGCGCCGAGTGCCCGAAGCCCGGGCGCATGAGCCCGCGGCGCAATTCCTCCAGCGTTTGCGTCCGCTGCGCGAGCAAGCCGCGCGCCGCAGTGACCTGCTGCTCCATTTCTTTCTGGCTGCCCTCGGCAGGGACGGTGGCAAGCGCCGCGCGCAGCCGCGCCAGCTCACCGGCCTGGGCACTGGTCGTGGCCTTCAAATCCTTGGCCGCCGAACGCAGACTCCACACGCCGTAGGCGGTCAGGGAGCCTCCCACCACCAATAGCGCGATCAAGGTCTGCAACATCGCCAGCGCCGAGAAATAGCGCTTCTGGGTCAACAGGACCGGTGTGCTGAGATTGATTTGCTGTGGCATGGGCTGTCAGTGCGGATCAGTTCGGCGGGGCACCCTGTTACAGCTTGCGCGCCTCGGTGCGCAGAAGCAGTCCGAGCAGGGGCCAACACAAGGCCGCGTCACCTGAAAAGTCGGTGGACAGGCCAGGGAAATGGGCCGCCACATCCATCACCTGCACGCTCTGGCCAAGTTCGCTCCCCAGCCATTGTGCGAAATCGGCGCTGCGACCGGCTGCGTGCACCTGCACCTGCGTCAGCGGAAGGCTTGACCAGGAACGATCCCACAAATCGAGCGAGCGCTGGATCTCCACCAACAGCCGTTGCGCCCGCTCGTTGTCAATGGATGCGGATTCCGGCGCTGCCGGGGCTGCCACCGCTGCCGAGTAGTCATTGCCGTGCGAAACGCCTCCAACGCCGTAGTCAGGAACGTACTCGCCAACCGGCGTGTAGGCCTGCGCATCCGCCAACTGCGCCACTTCCCAGCGCGCTGCCATGAATCCCGGGGGCACCTCCAGGCGCCGCGTATAGAAGAGTTCCTCGTTGGCGCAAATCGTCAGGACGGCCTGCGACTCGTCGCAGAGCACCAGCGCGGCCGTAGCCCGCCCTGCCAAGGCCTTGTCGCGCACGAGCACGTTCTGCAGGTTGCGCTGCGCGGTCTCCTGCACGTCCACCACCGGCACGCGCCACTGCAGGGCTTCAGCGAGCGCGTCACTGCCATGCACGGCCGCGTTGGGAGCGGCGACCACGAACAGGTGCGCCGGGCCCTTGTGCTGTCCGTCGCCGACGCGCATCACGTCGATCGTCACGTCGTCCACATGGACGTCGATCATCTCGCGGATCTGGTAGCGTGCGGCGGAGCGCAGCTCTTCCGGTGCCACACCCGGCGCTTCGATCTGCAACCACTGGTACTGCTGCGGCCGCAGCATGACGCGCGCCTCGCAGCCCCCGAGTCCAAGACCATCCAGGCGGCGCGCAAACTCGCCGAGGCTGTCACCACCCTGGCGCTCAACCCCCATACCCAGAATATGGCAGGTGCCATCCGCCATGGGGCGTCCGCGCACATAGGCGAGCGTCTGGTCGTGCCACGATAGCGCCAGCAAATCACCGGCGGAACGACGTTGCCATGGCCAGCGCATCGCTACAGGTCTGTCCGGTTGGAGGTTGAAATCTGCATCACCGCGCATTGTCCTTGCAAACGCCACCTCTGAGAATGGGAGATGCCCGGAAAGTCGCCATCGACTCGCGGCTTTGGCCGAGGTAATGCATGTTTGCAACACCTTGCCGCGGGTTCGCGGCGGCCAGGACCGGATCAGTAGTTCTCACGGCTGTAGATGATCGGGCTCTTGAACACGCCAAAGGTGGCGCGCGCGCCCTGATTCGGCGCAAACCAGGGTCGATTGGCGGCCGTGGCCGGCGTGGCGGATGCCGACACGCAGGTGTTTCCGCTGGCCGTGCTCCCGGCGTTGAACGACAGGTCCACGCTGCCGCCATTACCGGTGCCGGGCCTGGACAGCACCAGTCCGGCACCGGAAGCCTTGCCGGCTGCGAAGCTGATGTTGCCCGCGGGCGAGAGCTGGGTCTCGCAGGCGTTGAGTTGCTTCTGGTAGTTCCCCATACTGATGCTGGAAGCCGGCAGCACCGTGCAACTGTCCGCCGTGTTGGTGACGTAGCTGCTGCCGTTCCAGTACTGGGTGCTCAGCGCCATGGGCAAGGCCAGCAGCTCTGACCCATAGGCATTCTGCAGGTACAGGCGTCCGCTGCGCAACGGCGC
>JANNDB010000226.1:0-8579 GCA_031387285.1 Betaproteobacteria bacterium
AGCAAAAAGGTAGCGCACAGACCTGCAGCCGCCATGGCGCGCACGCCACGGAAAACCTGTTTCAATCCCATCTTCTCTCTCCCATCAACAATCATCCGGACATCCGATTGCACCAGGCTGCCTGCGCACCCGGCGCAAGGCTGAACCCTAGTTGCGGCGCACCAGCCCCAGGGCAAACGCGTTCAAGGTTTGCCGGGGTACTTCGCCAACCACGGTCAACCACCATTCGCCTCCCTTGTCGGAAAACCGACGCGACAAGGTATTGGTGGCCCCCGCGGCGGTCGTACCTTCGTGGGCATGCCGCTTGCGGTCCAGTGGCTCAACAAAAATGGACACCGAGGCCAAACCATCGGAAAAAATCCACTGCAATGTCGTTTCGCTGACCTGTCCATCAGCGCCGACCGCGGGGCGCTTGTAGCAACTCATGGGCAGGAAGCCGGCAACCACGGAACGCATGGCCCAACCTTCAGACAGCGCCGTTGTCTTGACCAGTTCCGGCCGCTCGATGCGGTACCCGGCCGTGTTATCCATCATCTGTGTCAGCTTGCCCAGGCTCACCGGCGCATCAAGCTGCAGTTCCGAAAACGCCGCCTGCTCCAGCACCCGCCCCTCGGCGTCGAGCGTCTGCAATTTCACCACGAGGCCGGACTTTTTCTCGCTCCAGACGCGATAACCATAACGCAGATCGTCCTTGGGCAGAAGGAGCACGACGTCAGAATCCAGGCCTGCAACGCGCTCGGTGCCAACCCGGCGCACGGAATAGTTCTGCGCAATCGGCGAAGCGGTGGACTTCAGCAACTCGGGAAACAGGCCGAGCGATTCGCGCTTCTCGACAATGGCCGTCCGCGTTTCCGGCAGAAAGGTGATGACCTGGTCATTGCGCCTGAAGGTCGAACGCGGAGCGCCGCTCAGCGACTCCACCCGCTGCATCTGCTGCTCTCCGTCACAGATGTGCCAGATTCGCGCGCTCGACAACGCGGCGCCGGAGGACACCACGAAGGTCCCGACATAGGTGCGCCGGCGCGACGCCTCATGGATGCGCAGCAGCCACTCCGCCATGCCCGGTTCGCCCTGGCGCGATTCGGCCTGCGTGGCAGCACCGGGGGCTGGCGATGCGCTGCTCTGTGCCCAGCCGGCATCCGCCACCAACAGCGCCGCAACCAGCAGCAGCCGCCAGCGCGGCCCAGGACGGCCTGGCACAGCCTCTTTCATCGGGCGTCCCTTGGCGCGGGCCCGTCAAAAGTCGCGTTGCGCAGAAACCCGGAAGGCATTTGCAGCGCGGAGGTTCCCCCAAACTGCTTGTGGGCCGCCATCAGCTCGTCAAGCCGTGCATCGCGCAGCATGACGCCCGAATCGGCGTCCGCCGGGGCCTTCGCCTGCGTTGCCTGCGGTGTGGCCAGTTGGGCCGACACGGGAGCCTGCGAGGCTACACCCAGCAATGCCCAGCCGATGGACGACACCGCGGCAACCGATGCAGCGGCTGCCAGCCATTTCCACCGGCGCGCCGGGTCATTGGCGGCCAGCGGGGAAGACGTGAACGCACCGTCAGCCACCGGCGGCAGCAGGTGTTCCCCACCGCCTGCCCGCACGCGGGCAATTGCCGCACCATCCAGCTGCGATCGCAGGCGCAGCACAAAAGCCTGTTCGCGATGGGTCACGGCGATGTCGGCGCCGCGCAAGGCGTCGCCCACAACATGGTAGGCACGCCAGGACGCAAGCGCCTGATCCGAATGGCCCAGCAACTCCAGCGCCTGACTGAACTCGTCGCCACGCAGTTCCCCGTCGGCGAGCGCCGACACCAGTTGATGGCTTGCGTCGAAATCTTCAGACATGGTATTACTCTCCAACAGCCTACCAGCGTTTGCCCGCCTGGTGCTCCAGCATGGGGCGAATCTTGGCCGAGATCGCCTCGCGGGCGCGGAAAATCCTTGAGCGAACCGTCCCGATAGGGCAATTCATAACAGCGGCAATCTCGTCATAACTCAAACCTTCGATCTCGCGCAACGTAACCGCCTGACGCAGATCGTCCGGCAGCGCCGCCATTGCGGTGTTCACCACTGCGCCAATCTCCTTTGCCGCCAGAATCGACTCTGGCGTCTCGTCAGTACTTGGTTCATTTTCCGGCGTAGAAGTTTCATCCTCGTCGCCGCCCCCCCGAAAAGTACTTTCGGAAATCACCCTGTCGTTCTTCAACTCCATCAATGCCTTTTTGGCGGTATTGACTGCAATCCGGTAAAGCCAGGTGTAGAACTGCGCATCGCCACGAAACTGGTGCAATGCCCGGTAGGCCCTCAGGAACGTGTCCTGGGCGATGTCTTCCACCAAGTCCACGTCGCGCACCATTCGGCCGATCAGCCGCTGGATGCGGCGCTGGTACTTGATGACCAGCAGCTCAAACGCACGCTGGTCACCCGCCAGGGTGCGCTCTACGAGCAACAGGTCAGCCGTGTTGGCAGCAGTCGGCGCCGCCGACCGCGTCGACGTGTGCGCCTGTTCAGGCGCCTCGGACGACATCGCCTACCTCAGGGCCAGGCCCGCCGGAATGACCGCCAAAACCGTTGCGCGTTGCGAACGCCGCACGCCGCACGGCCAGCCAGCGCGCGCCACGTCCGCCCAGAAACATCCAGACCCGTTGCCGACTCGGCCCATCAGGGACAAATGCCAGCAGCATGAGAAATTGCAAATCCAGCTCTACGGTCACCATGCCTGACAATCGGCAACCGTCGGCGGTCCAGCCCCAGTTGACGCCATCCCAGCAAATAAGACCCTGGGCAATACGGTTGCGGCTGCTGATGGCAGTCAGGGCCGCGGCAACAACGCCCATCAGCCCAAGCCACTTCCAGCCGCCATCGAAAGATGCCAGCCAGAACCAACCGGCGACGGGCAGCCCGCTCACAGTCCACAGGAGCAACACCCAGCGCAGCACGGTCGCGCGGGAGATTAGTGGATAGTCGGCCGCCGGCGCGTGGTGCATGGTGTTGAACGACTGGCCAATCAATGCGGGTCAGAACGATCCCGCGCGCAACTCAATAACGACGGAAGACCAGGGTTCCGTTGGTGCCACCGAAGCCAAAATTGTTTTTCACAGCAACCTGGATGTCCAGGTCACGTGCAACGTTGGCACAGTAATCCAGGTCACATTCCGGATCCTGATTGTCGATATTGATCGTCGGCGGGCTTTTCTGGTGGTGCACTGCGAGTACCGTAAAGACCGACTCGATGCCACCGGCGCCACCCAGCAGGTGCCCGGTCATGGATTTGGTGGAGTTCACAACGATACGCCGCGCGTGGTCGCCAAGAGCTGCCTTGATCGCGTTCGATTCGTTGAGGTCACCCAGCGGCGTCGAAGTGCCATGCGCATTGAGGTAATCAACTTCATCGGCATTTACGCCAGCATTGCGCAATGCACCCAGCATGGCGCGACGCGGGCCGTCCATATTGGGCGCTGTCATGTGCCCGGCATCGGCGCTCATGCCAAAACCTGCCAGTTCCGCGTATATCCTGGCGCCACGGGCCTTGGCATGCTCGAGTTCCTCGAGCACCAGGACGCCGGCGCCTTCCCCCAGCACGAATCCATCGCGGTCCTTGTCCCACGGGCGCGAAGCCGCTTGTGGCGCGTCATTGCGAGTCGAAAGCGCACGCATGGCGGCAAAGCCGCCAATACCCAAGGGTGAGACTGTGGCTTCTGAGCCACCGGCCACCGCAACGTCCGCGTCCCCGTACTCGATCATGCGACCTGCCGCGCCAATACAATGCAAGCCGGTGGTGCACGCCGTGACGATGGCAATGTTCGGGCCCTTGAACCCGAATCGCATCGACACGTGGCCGGCGATCATGTTGATGATGGAAGCCGGCACGAAGAACGGTGAAATGCGACGCGGGCCACGCGCTGTCAACTCGGCGTGGGTGCCCTCGATCATCGGAAGGCCGCCAATGCCCGAGCCGATGACGCAGGCGACACGTGCGGCCTCCTCATCGCCGAGCGCTTCACCTGTCTTGATTCCGGCATCTGCAACGGCCTGAACCGCAGCAGCAATGCCAAAGTGGATGAAGGTGTCCATCGTACGGGCTTCCTTGGCCCGGATATAGGACTCGAGGTCAAAGCCCTTCACTTCGCCCGCAATACGGCAAGCGAAGCTGGAGGCATCAAACTTGGTGATCAGGTCGATGCCGGACTTGCCCGCCAGCAGATTCGACCACGACTCGTTGACAGTGTTGCCAACGGGGCTGACACAGCCCAAACCGGTAACGACGACGCGACGACGGGACATGGTGCTCAGATATCAGAATGGGGCGCAGGCGCGCTGTTCAGACACCGCCCGCGGTGAATGGGGCGCGGCTCAGGCCTTTTGGTGGGTATTGGCGTAATCAATCGCGTTTTGCACCGTGGTGATCTTCTCGGCGTCTTCGTCGGGAATCTCGATGCCAAACTCGTCCTCCAGCGCCATCACCAGTTCCACCGTGTCCAGGGAATCCGCGCCAAGGTCGGCAACGAACGCCTTGGCATTGGTCACCTGGGATTCTTCAACGCCGAGCTGCTCGGCAATAATTTTCTTGACGCGCGCTTCGATATCGCTCATGAGGTCCCTCAAAGGGTTGTGAATGAATAGGGGATTTTAGCCGCCCCGGCCGTCACATATACATGCCGCCGTTGACATGCAGTTCCTGACCGGTGATGTACGCAGCGTGCTCGGACGCGAGAAACGCCACGGCATGCGCGATCTCGTTGGGCAAGCCCAGGCGGCCCAGCGGGATCTGACCTAGCAGAGCATCGCGCTGGGCTTGCGACAGGCCCGCGGTCATGTCGGTATCGATGAAGCCCGGAGCGACGCAATTGACCGTGATGTTGCGCGAACCCAGTTCCCGCGCCAGCGAACGGCTCATGCCGGCCACACCGGCTTTCGATGCCGCATAGTTGGCCTGACCCGGATTGCCCGAGGCACCCACGACCGACGTGACATTGATGATGCGGCCAAAGCGCTGCTTCATCATGGTCCGCATGACCGCGCGGCTCATGCGAAAGACCGCCTTGAGGTTGGTGTCGAGCACCACATCCCAGTCTTCGTCCTTGAGCCGCATGGCCAGCATGTCGCGCGTCACGCCGGCGTTGTTTACCAGCACGTGCAGTCCGCCATGCTGTTTGACACAACGGTTGACGAGCGCTTCGCCTGCCGCGCCATCGTTGACATCGAGCTGCTCTCCGCCACAGCCAGGGTAGGCGGACAAGGCCTCGGTGACGGCTGCGGCGCCGGCAGCGCTTGTTGCCGTTCCCACCACGCAGTAACCACGGTGCGCCAGTTCCAGTGCAATGGCCCGGCCGATGCCACGGGAAGCGCCGGTGACCAAGGCGACCTTGTTGGAATCCACACTCTCTCCCATGTTCAGGCGGCCGACAACACCGCTTCGACTGACTCCAGGCTGGCAGGGTCCAGCAATGCCAGGCCTGCCATGGAAGGGTCGATACGCCCAGTCAATCCGGCCAGCACCTTACCCGGCCCGCACTCGACCAGAGTCGACACGCCGCGTGCCTTGATGGCCAGCACACATTCGACCCAGCGCACCGGCCCGAACGACTGACGGAACAAGGCGTCCCGGATGCGGTCCGCGTCCACCTCAATGGCCACATCCACGTTGTTGATCAGGGTGATCTGCGGCGCCTGCAAATCCACATCTTCCAGGGCTTCGCGCAGCTTCTCGGCGGCCGGACGCATCAAGCGCGAATGGAACGGGGCAGACACCGCAAGCAGCAAGGCCCGGCGTGCTCCTGCGGCCTTGAGCAACTCACACGCCCTGTCGACCGCCGCCTTGCTGCCGGAAATGACCGTCTGCAGGGGATCGTTGAAATTGGCTGCTTCAACCGATTCGGAGGCGGACGCGGCGAAACCGGCCGTGACTTCTTCGCAAATCTGCACCACTCGGTCCGACGCCAGGCCGAGCACCGCCGCCATCGCGCCATGGCCCACCGGCACAGCGTCCTGCATGGCCAGTGCACGCAGGCGCACCAGCGGCGCGGCCTGGGCCATGGTCAACATGCCAGCGGCAACCATCGCCGCGTACTCTCCCAGAGAATGGCCGGCCACTGCGGCGGGCACCACGCCGGTGCGGGCCATCCAGGCCCTATACGCAGCAACCCCGGCGACCAGCATGACCGGTTGCGTATTGGTCGTCAACGCCAGGGCTTCCTTGGGCCCCTCACGGATGAGAGCGCCGAGATCCTGGGCCAGCGCGTCGGACGCCTCCTTGACGGTCTCGGCAACCACCGGGTCGTCGCCCCAGGCGTCGAGCATGCCAACCGATTGCGAGCCTTGGCCGGGAAATACAAAAGCAAATGGTTTCATAAATTCGGGATCCGGTTGCATCCGCCTGCATCCCACCCTAAACGGTCAGCAGCACAGAGCCCCATGTAAAGCCACCCCCTACGCCTTCGAGCAGCAACAGCTGGCCAGGCTTGATGCGGCCGTCGCGCACGCCCTGGTCCAGCGCCAGCGGGATGGAAGCCGCCGACGTATTGCCATGCTGGTCTACAGTGACTATCACACGCTCGACGGGAAGGCGCAAGCGCTTCGCGGTGGCCTGCATGATGCGGATGTTGGCCTGGTGCGGAATGAGCCAGTCAAGGTCCGCCGTCGACTTGCCCGCCTTGCCCAGCACCGTGTTGGCAGAATCGGCGAGCACGCCGACTGCGAGTTTGAACACGGCCTGGCCATCCATCTTGAGCAAAGGGCTACCCAGCACCTTGCCGCCTGCCACCGTACCCGGCACGCACAGAATATCAACGTGCTTGCCGTCAGCGTGCAAGTCGGTGGCATGTATGCCCGGCGCATCGGACGCCTCCAGCACCACGGCGCCGGCACCGTCGCCGAACAGCACGCACGTGGTGCGGTCGTTGAAATCCAGGATGCGCGAAAAAACTTCCGCCCCGACAACCAGCGCCTTGCTGGCCGCGCCGCTCTGGATCATGGAGTCGGCTATGGTCAGCGCGTAAACGAATCCACTGCACACAGCCTGCACGTCAAATGCCGCACCGCCGGCGGCACCGAGTTTGTGCTGAAGGATGCAGGCTGCGGACGGAAAAACCATGTCCGGCGTGGAAGTGGCGACTATAAGAAGATCGATCTGGCCCGCATCGATGCACGCCGCCTGGAGTGCGTTGCGGCACGCAGGCAGTGCCAGGTCGCTGCAGCACACCTCGGGCGCCGCAAAGTGCCGCGCCCGGATGCCGGTGCGCTCGACTATCCATTCATCGCTGGTCTCGATACCCTTGGCCGCAAGTTCCTGCACCAGATCGGCATTGCTCAGGCGGCGCGGTGGCAGAAAGCTGCCGGTTCCGGTGATACGGGAATAACGTCTCATGTGTTTTCCGGGGTGCCGCGAAGCGTTTCAGCTTGCGCGCGCAGCGCCTGCCGGTGCAGCGCGCGCGATACGTGCCTGAACGCGTTCGAGCAGGTTGTTACGGGCTGCATCATACGCGCGCTCCAGCGCAAAACCGAACGCCATGAGGTCTGCCGAACCATGGCTCTTGAACACCAGCCCGCGCAGGCCCAACAAGGCGGCACCGTTGTAACGGCGATGATCGACGCGCCGCTTGAAGGCGCCAAGTACGGGATAGGCCAACACCGCAACGGCGCGCGTCAGCAGGTTGCGGGAAAACTCGGCGCGCAGAAACTCACCGATCATGGTCGCCACACCTTCGGTGGCCTTGAGCGCAATGTTTCCTACAAATCCATCACACACGACGATATCCACCGTGCCTTTGAAGATGTCGTTGCCCTCCACATTTCCATAGAAATTCAGGTTGCCTGCAGCCCCTGCCTCGCGCAGGAGTTCGCCGGCCCGCTTGATGGTCTCGTTGCCCTTGATGACTTCTTCGCCAATATTGAGCAGGCCGACGGAGGGGTTGTCGACATGGCCGAGCGCCGAAACCAGCGCCGATCCCATCACGGCGAACTGCAGCAGATGCTCCGGTCCGCAATCGACGTTGGCGCCAAGATCAAGCACCGTCGTCGCGCCACCGCGCGCATTCGGCAACTGGGTGGCAATGGCCGGGCGGTCGATGCCGTCCATGGTCTTCAGCACGTAGCGCGATATCGCCATCAGAGCGCCGGTGTTGCCAGCAGATACAGCAGCCGCGGCCGACCCGCTCTTGACACGCTCCAGCGCGACGCGCATCGAGGAGTCCTTCTTGCGGCGCAGCGCCAACTCAATGGGGTCATCCATCGCCACAACCTCGCTGGCCGGTACCACGGTGGCACGCGGGTGTGCGAAGCCCTTCAGATCCTCGGCCCGCCCGACCAGCAGCAGTTCGGCTTGCGGATGGTTATCCAGAAACGCCCTGCACGCGGGCAGGGTCACACTGACGCCATGGTCGCCGCCCATGCAGTCGACTGCAATTGTGGTCATGGAGCGACGGCTGCGCGCAACAAGACGCGGTACAGGAAGCAACGGGCACCCAAACAAAAGCCCGGCGCTACCTTCAAGATAGCGCCGGGCTCATGGTGGGAGTGAGTTGTCAGGCCTCGGACTTGGTCTTGATGACCTTGCGTCCGCGGTAAAACCCGGTGGGGCTGATGTGGTGACGC
>JANNDB010000227.1:0-2148 GCA_031387285.1 Betaproteobacteria bacterium
TGCTGGAGACTGCAATGTCTGGAGTGGAAGCGGGCAGGCGCGCCTCAAGCCCGCGCGACCAACGATGCCACGGCTTCCAGGACGCCGGTGAAATCGGATGATTTCATTCAACGTCGCACGCCAATGCCTGTTCATGAAAAAAACATGGCCACATTCCGACAGGACAAACCAACAATTCTTGCAGATGAACGGCTTACAATAGAGACCCATATTTGATTTACAATATGGGTACCCATATGAAAACCACCATCGAAATTTCTGACGCACTGTTCTCGGAAGCGCGAATGGTCGCCGCCACCGAAGGCACGACCATTCGGCAACTGGTTGAAGCCGGCTTGCGCCACGCCGTGGCCCAGCGCAAGCGACAAACGGTGCCGTTCACGTTGCGCGATGCCTCGTTTGGTGGTCGCGGCTTGGCGCGGGAGTTGGAAAGCGCGGGGTGGGAGCAGATACGCGATCTGGCCTACGAAGGACGGGGCACTGAGACAGCTCGCACGAAAAACTCGCCGTGATTGCCATCGACACCAACATCCTCGTCTATGCACATCGCGCCGATTCGCCGTGGCATGCGCCAGCGTTTTCGGCGCTGGCGGCATGCGCGCAATCGCGTCAAGCCTGGTGCATTCCGTGGCCATGCATCCACGAATTCTTTGCCATCGCTACCCATCTGCGCATCTACAGCCCACCTACACCGCCCGAAAAGGCGATGAATCAGATAGACGCCTGGCTTGAAAGCCCCAGCGTGGTCCTGCTCGGCGAAGGTAGCGCACATTGGCCCACGTTGCAGGGACTTCTTGCCAACGGGACGACCATCGGGCCTGCGGTACACGATGCCAGAATCGCAGCGCTGTGCATTCAGCATGGCGTGCGCGAGCTCTGGTCGGCGGATCGCGACTTTCAGCGCTTTCCAGATTTGAAAGTGGTGAATCCATTAGGCCCGAAGACAAAAAAGCCCGCTGAGTAACAGCGGCCTTTTGCGGGATCGACAGGCGGCGTTGAGCCGCCAAGAACCTGTGACTGCGACGCCTTTCAGTGGAACTGCTCTTCTTCAGTAGAGCCGGTGAGCGCAGTCACGCTCGACTTGCCGCCCTGGATCACGGTGGTCACCTCGTCAAAATACCCGGTGCCGACTTCCTGCTGGTGCGACACAAAGGTGTAGCCGCGGTCGCGCGAACTGAATTCGGGCTCCTGCACCTTTTCCACATAGGCCGACATGCCGCGCTTTACGTAGTCTTGCGCCAAGTCGAACATGTTGTACCACATGGAGTGGATACCGGCGAGCGTGATGAACTGGTACTTGTAGCCCATCGCGCCGAGCTCGCGCTGGAACTTGGCGATGGTTGCGTCGTCCAGGTTCTTCTTCCAGTTGAAGGACGGCGAGCAGTTGTAGGCCAGCATCTTGCCGGGGTGCACCTTGTGCACGGCATCGGCGAACTTCTTAGCGAAGCCCAGATCGGGTGTACCGGTCTCGCACCACACCAGATCGGCATAACGCGCATAGGCAATGGCGCGCGAGATGGCCTGGTCGATGCCCTTGCGCGTCTTGTAGAAACCTTCGGCCGTGCGCTCGCCGGTGATAAACGGTTTGTCGTTCTCGTCGTAGTCGCTGGTCAACAGGTCGGCGGCTTCGGCGTCCGTACGGGCGATCACCAGCGAGGGCACGCCGCAGACGTCGGCGGCCATGCGCGCGGCGATCAGCTTCTGGTTGGCTTCGGCGGTGGGCACAAGGACCTTGCCACCCATGTGGCCGCATTTCTTGACCGAGGCAAGCTGGTCTTCCCAATGCACACCGTCGGCACCGGCCTTGACCATCGCCTTCATCAGCTCGAACGCATTGAGCACGCCACCAAAGCCGGCTTCTGCATCGGCAACGATGGGCGCGAAATTGTCGATGTAGCCTGCGTCACCGGCGTCGATGCCCTTGGAGTGCTGGATTTCGTCGGCACGGCGGAAGGTGTTGTTGATGCGCTCCACCACTGTCGGCACGGAGTCCACCGGATACAGCGACTGGTCCGGGTACATGGAGGCATAGGAGTTGTTGTCGGCTGCGACCTGCCAGCCCGACAGGTAGATCGCCTTGATGCCGGCCTTGACCTGCTGCATGGCCTTGCCACCGGTGAGGGCGCCAAGGCAGTTCACATACGGCTC
>JANNDB010000264.1:0-3355 GCA_031387285.1 Betaproteobacteria bacterium
TGCGCCTGAATCGTGCCGCCATGGCGCTCGGCTACCAGGCGCGCGAAGGCCAGGCCGATGCCCAGGCCCTCGAACTGCCGGTTGCTGTGCAGGCGCTGGAAGACCCGGAACAGACGGTCCTGGAAACGCGGATCGAAACCGGCGCCGTTGTCGGTAATCACCAGTTCGCCCCAACACCCGTCAACCGCATGCCAGGCCACATCAATCCGCGCGGATTCACGCGCCGCCGTGAACTTGCAGGCGTTTTCCAGCAGGTGGCCCAGCATCTGCCCCAACAGGGCGATGTCGCCCGCAATGACCGGCAGATCAGGCGCGATGCGCCATTCCAGTCGCCGACTGTCGAGCCCGTGCGCGAGTTGCCCGCGCACCTCGGTGACAAGCCGCCCCAGGTCGACCTGGGTCCATTGCAGTTCCACGCGCCCCAGACGCGACAGCAACAGCAGGCCGTCGATCTGGCGCGCTATCAGGGAGGCCGCGTCGGACGCCGTCTGCAAATGCGCGGCAATGTCGGGCTGCAGGGCCGAGCCCAGGTCCTCGCGGATGATCTTCAGATACGAGGTCACGTGGCGCAGCGGCGCGCGCAAATCGTGCGAAACCGAAAACGTGAAGTCCTCCAGCGCCGCGCGTGCCAGTGCCAGCTCGTTCGTCAGCGCCTCGATGCGCTGACGCGCTGCGGCGAGCTCGTCGCTCAAGTCGAATCCTCCGCCGCGCGCGCGAACGTACGCGCGCGCAAGGGCGGCTGTGGCGCTTTGCTCATTTGCGCGGGCGCTTCCACCCGGCAATCACCGTCTGGCGTCCGCG
This sequence comes from Betaproteobacteria bacterium, assembly GCA_031387285.1. Taxonomy (GTDB): domain Bacteria; phylum Pseudomonadota; class Gammaproteobacteria; order Burkholderiales; family Burkholderiaceae_C; genus CAISIP01. Next base: position 802 of record JANNDB010000264.1, read on the forward strand.
CGCCACGCTCAGTGCGCCCGCAGGTGTGTCCTTGGTAATGGTGGAGCCCCCGCCCACGGTGCCGCCAGCACCAATCGTCACCGGTGCCACGAGCACGCAATTGCTGCCGACATGGACGTCGGCTTCGATCACGGTACGGTGCTTGAAGGCGCCGTCGTAATTGGCGGTGATGCTGCCGGCGCCGTAGTTCACCCGTTCGCCCACCGTCGCGTCACCCAGATAGGCCAGGTGGTTCGCCTTGGCGCCGTCGCCCAGCGTCGAGTTCTTCACTTCGACAAAATTGCCCACATGCACCTGCGCTCCCAGCCTGGCGCCCGGCCGCAAGCGCGCGAACGGCCCGACCAGCGCGCCTTCGCCAATCACCACGCCCGCCTTTTCCCCGTCGATATGGGTGAACGGGTGGATCACAGCGCAGGCCGCAATCGCCGCATTGGCAATCACGCAGTTGGCGCCAATCTGCACGTCGTCGCCCAGCGTCACCCGGCCCTCGAACAGGCAGTTCACGTCGATGGAAACGTCCTGCCCGCATTGCAGGCTGCCGCGCACATCAAAACGCGCCGGATCCGCAATCCGTACACCGCCCTCCATCAGGTCATTCGCCAGCCGCAGCTGGAACGCGCGCTCCAGTTCCGCCAGCTGCAACGGGCTGTTCACACCCGCCACCTGCACCGCGTCGGTGATGCAGTGCGCCACCACTTCCACCCCATCGGCAACGGCAAACTTGACGATGTCTGTCAGGTAGTACTCTTTCTGAGCGTTGGCGTTGTCCAGCCGCGCCAGCCAGCGTTTGAGCTGGCGCGCGGGGAGCGCCATGATGCCGCTGTAGATTTCCTTCACCGCGCGCTCGTCTGCGCTGGCATCCTTGTGCTCGACGATGCGCTGCACGGCGCCATCCCTCGCACCGGCGGCGCGGATCACACGGCCGTATCCTGTGGGGTCATCCAGTTCCAGCGTCAACAGGGCGAGCCGCCGGCCGTCGGCCAGCGCAATCAGGTCACGCAGTGTCTGCACCTGTGTCAGCGGTACGTCGCCACTGAGGATCACGACCATGCCGTCGTCAGCCAGCACCGGCACCGCCTGCTGTACGGCATGGCCGGTGCCCAGTTGGGGTTCCTGCCGCACGAAGCGCAGGTCCAGTCCACCGAGCGCTGCACCCAGGCCGGCACAGGACGCCTCCACGGCTTGCGCGCCATGCCCGGTGATCACCACCGCGCCGCGCGCACCCAGTCCCGACCCGGTGGCGACCACATGGTGCAACAAGGCACGGCCCGCCAATCGGTGCAATACTTTGGGCAATTTGCTTTTCATGCGGGTGCCTTTGCCCGCCGCCATGATGACCACGTCCAGCATTGCCTTCTCCTCCATGTCCGTGCCTTTGTCCCGCTTCGATAGTTGCAGGCGGATTATCGGCCTGCTCGGAGTGCTCGCAGCGCTGCTTGTGTTGCCGGGCTGCAGTGCCGTCAAGCTGGCCTACAACAATGTGCCCGACCTGGCTTACTGGTGGATCGACGGCTATGTGGACCTGAACGAGACGCAGACGCCGCGCCTGCGTGACGAGCTCGGCCGCCTGCACCAGTGGCACCGCAGCGCCGAATTGCCGCGTATCGCCGACTTGTTGCAGAAAATTCAGCGCATGGCGCCAGCGGAAACCACGCCCGAGCAGGTGTGTGGATTGTTCAACGACGCTCGCGCACGTGTGGACGCGTTGATGGCGCGGGCGGAACCCGCCGCCGTCGTGCTGGCCATGGGTCTGGGGGCGGCCCAATGGACGCATTTGGAAGACAAGTACGCGAAGGCCAATCTCGAGTGGCGAGACGAGTGGAGCAAGGGCACCGATACCGAGCGCCAGGCGCGGCGCCTGAAGGCCTCGATCGAGCGCAGCGAACAGTTCTACGGCACGCTCGACGAACGCCAGACGGCTGTTTTGCGCAACGCGCTGACACGCTCCGAGTTCGATCCCCAGCTCAGCTACACCGAGCGGCTGCGGCGCCAGCAAGACCTGTTGCAGACGCTGCGCAGCGTCAGCGCCACCGGGCCAGGCCCGCGCCCGGGCCTGGCACAGGCCACCAGCGCCCTGCGCGCCTACCTCGATCGCTCCGTCAATTCACCCAACCCGGTATACCGCGCCTACTCGGAACGCTCCATCCAGGACAGCTGCAAGACGATCGCCCAGCTGCACAACGCCGCCACGCCGGAGCAGCGCGACCGCGCCGTGCGGCGACTCGCAGCCTATGAGCGCGACGCCCGCGAACTCGCCGCGCAACGCTGAACGAAGCGCTGCCGCCGTGGTCGACGAACTGCAACGATTCAGCGCCGACGAACGATACCCGGCCGATGTGCGCAGCCTGGCTGCACGCGGTATCGTGCGCCGCTACCGCAAAGGCAGCCTGTTGATCCAGGAGGGCGACTTTGGCGATACCGTATTCATCGTGATCGGCGGACGTATCAAGGTTTTTTGCATCGACACCAACGACCGCGAAATCAGCTTCGGCAACTTCGGCCCCGGCGAATACGTCGGCGAGATGGCGCTGGACGGTGGCCCGCGTTCCGCCAG
>JANNDB010000303.1:0-6132 GCA_031387285.1 Betaproteobacteria bacterium
GCCCGGCAGCACCGAGGCCGGACGCCGCGCCAAACACATCCAGCGCCAGCGTGAGCCCCAGCAGGATCACCGGCATCGCCATCAGCAAGGCCCGCGCGGGCGACTCGCGGTAGACCAGCCAGGCCCACAGCGCGGTCCAGATGGGGAAAGTGTTGAATGCCAGCAAGGCCAGCGCCACCGGCAGGCGTGCCACCGCCGAATACAGGCACAGGCTCTGCACGCCGATCAGCAGCCCGATCACAGGAAGCATGCGCTTGTGCCGGGGCGTGAAGGACACGCGCACCCCTTGCAGCACCAGCAGGGCGACCACCACCAGGGCCGTGATACCGCTTCGAAACACCACCGCCGTGGCCACGTCGACGCCGTTGTTGAAGGCGATGCGCGCTGCCACGTGGTTGGCACCCATCACCAACGCGATCAACAGCAGGGTGACGAAGGCGGTGGCGCTGAGAGCGCGGCCGGTGCTCATTCAGAGGCTGACGGCAGCAACAGCGCCAGTTTCGACAGCAGCGCTTCCACATAGTCGCCATTGGCATCCTGGTGCAACAACACAGAGGGTGCCTGCTCCCAGGTGAAGCCAGTTTGGATCTTCGCGATTTCGGCCTCGGTGTTGGCGCTGAGCACAAACCCGCGCACCGGTACCGTGAACCGCCATGTGGGCACGACTTCTTCCAGCAACCTGAACTTGTCGTCAGGCCACTGATGCCGCAAGCCCTTGGGCTCTACAAAAGCCAGCACCTGGTCTTTGCCGCGCGCCAGCCACATCAAGAAGTCCGGGTAAAAACCTTCGGCGGCAAACAGGCCAACCCCGACCCCGGCCAAGTTGCGCAGCAACACCACGTCAATGCCCTTCCAGGCGAGTTGCTTGTGCAGGCGCTCCCAGACGCGGCGCACATCCCACACCAGTCGGGCTTCGCTGTCCTGCAAGGGTGCCTGCAAGCTCTGCGGCCCACGCCGCGATGCGCTCGGGCAGGGTGCCATGAAGATAGGCCAGCACCTGATCGCGGCGGTAGTTCAGGATGCGGTAGATGCCGAAATCGAGCTCGGCGGCGTCCATCTTGAGGATGTCGCGCTCGAGCAGGTTCAGGAACCGGGCCTGGGCGGTGAGGGCGCTGCTTGGTGTTGCCATGCTGGTTGGATTGTCAGGGGGGGCTTGTCAAGGCAGGCTGGCCAGGTGCGCCTGCGCCGCAGCGGCGAGTTTCTTGTCGAAGGTGGCCAGCGGTGCCTTGAGCTCGGCTGCCAGCCACAAGTAGGCGGCGTCGTAACCTGAGAGCTGGTAACGCAGGGCGAGAGAGAAGACTTCCAGTGCGCGCACCGGATGCAGGTTGATATCCATGGACTGGAACAGCAGCAGCCCGTCCATAGCCGCCTGTGGCTGTGCGTGCCGGCTTTTCTTCACTCCCACGCTGGCCACTTCGGCCTGAAGCAAATAAGGCGCATGCAGGGCGCGATCAGCAACCCGCTCGGAGGCCAGTGCCTGCCAATGTTCGCTAAAGACCAGGCCACTGATCACACTGCAATCCACTACCATCGGCGACCGGGCCAGGTACGTGGCTGGTGGCTCGGCGATATGCAGGACCTGCGGCGCAGCCGTCATCGTGCGTCCCGATCTTCCCGGATGATGTCCACCCCTAGTGGCACGTTGGTGATGGGCTCTGGGTACTTGGCCTTTAGTTCGGCCAAGACTTGCTCCACCGTCTTCCATCCCTGGCGGATGATGGGATGCCCACCAGCCCCGTAACCCACGATCTGCCCCATACCCTCGCGGCCGACCCCGAGCCCGGCTGCTGCAGCCACAGGTTCCGCAACTTGAGTTCCTTCTTGCACCGCGCGCTCAAGAATGGCCATTAACTCGCCCTGCAATGATCGATGGTTGCGCGCGGCGCGCGCGCGCAGGGTTTCCGCCCATTGATCAGGGACGTCTTTAATCGATAAGTTAGACATATTTGCTCCAAAATGAAAGCAAATTGCATTATGGAGCTAATTCACAGCTATATCAACCTCAAATTAAAGGTGCCCAAGGGGCGCCACCAAAACAAGGGCTGTCAGGCCATGGGCTGCGCCAGGCGGCGGCGCCGGCGCGCGCTCCCCATCCCCTCACCCGGCCGACAAGGGCCGCAGCAACTCCGCAAGATCACTCTCGGTAAACAGCGGCTGCTTGCGCCCGGCGGCGCCGCTGTAGATGCTTTGGGCCAGCGCCGCCTTGCGCTCCTGCAACGCCAGAATGCGCTCTTCTATCGTGCCCTGGGCCACCAGCTTGAGCACCCACACACTCTGCGTTTGCCCGATGCGGTGCGCGCGGTCGGTGGCCTGGTTCTCGACCGCCGGGTTCCACCAGGGGTCGTAGTGGATGACGGTATCTGCCTGCGGCAGGTTGAGGCCAACGCCGCCGGCCTTGAGGCTGATCAGGAACAGCGGCACCTGCCCGCTGGTGAATTGCTCGATCAGGGCGTCGCGCTTCTGGCTCTGGCCGGTCAGTTTGACCCACCGCAGTTTGCGCTTTTCCAACTCGGCCTCGATCAAGGTCAACATGCTGGTGAACTGCGAAAACAGCAGAATGCGCCGCCCCTCGGACAACATCTCGGGCAGCAGTTCCATCAACTGCTCCAGTTTGGCCGATCCTTTGACCTTTTTGGCGGCGCCCAATTTAAGCAAATGCGGGTCGCAGCAGACCTGGCGCAATTTGAGCAAGGCATCCAGGATGGTGATTTGTGATTTGGCCAGTCCCTTGCTGCTCAATGCATCACGCACGGTCTTTTCCATGCCCAGGCGGATGGTCTCATACAGGTCGGCCTGGGGGCCTGTCAGTTCGACACGCAAGGTGGTTTCCACCTTGGGCGGCAACTCGGACTCCACCAGCGCCTTGGTGCGCCGCAACATGAACGGGGTGATGCGGGCACGCAACTGGGCCAGGCGATCCTGGTTGCCGAGTTTCTCGATCGGGCTGCGGAACAACTCCCCAAAACGCTTCAGGCTACCCAGAAAGCCGGGCATCAAGAAGTGGAACAGGCTCCAGACCTCGCCCAGGTGGTTTTCCATCGGCGTTCCCGAAAGGCACAGCCGGTGCCGGGTCTTCAGGGCGCCCACCACCTGTGCGGCATGGGTGCTGGCGTTCTTGATGTTTTGCGCCTCGTCCAGCACCACCAGGTGCCATGGGGCCTGTAGCCAGCGCTCGCGGTCGCGCTGCAGCAACGAATAGGGTGCGATCACCACGTCATGCTGGTCTATCGAGCCGGTCACGCCATGGCGGTCTTTGCCATGCACGACCAGGCAGCGCAATTGCGGGCAAAACCGGGCCGCTTCGCGTTGCCAGTTGCCCATCAGGCTGACCTGCGCAATGATCAGGGCCGGCCGGGTCAGGCGACCGGCGTCTTTTTCCACCTGGATGTGTACCAGCGTCTGTAGGGTTTTGCCCAGCCCCATGTCGTCGGCCAGGATACCGGCCAGGCCATGCGTGCGCAGGAATTGCAGCCAGCTCAGGCCCTGCAACTGGTAAGGCCGCAGCGTGGCCAGCACACTGGCGGGCAGCGCAACCTCTGGCAACGCCGCTGCGCCCCGCAGTTGCTGCACCATGCTGCGCAGGGCGGCCGCGCCGTCCCACACCGCGCCGGCCCCAAGTGCCGCGCCGGTGCGCAAGGCATCGAGCCGTGACAGCCGCAGGCTTTCGGCCGTGAAGTCGTATTGGCGGTCCCCCACCAGCTCCAATAGCGCCGCCATCCACGGCCGCAGCGTGTCGGTCGGCAGTCGGATGTAGCCACTGCCATCCAGCGTCCGCAGGTAAATATGGGGTGGCAATGTCGGCAGGCCGCTTTCCGGGTCGGGGGCAGAGGCTGCGGCCTCTGCGATCAAGTCTGGTAGCCAGGGCAGGATGTTATGGCGCTGGCCGTCTATCTCCATGCCCAGCGAGAGATCGAACCAGGGCGACGTGACACCTGGTTCGGCGTCATCAGCGTTCCCTTGCGGCTCCAGTTGCACCCGCAGCGTGTCGGCCCGGGTGATCCAGCCCTGCAAGCTCTCGTCGAGGGTCAGGTCAAACCCGGCGTCACGCAGCACCGCAAAGTCCTCGTCGGCCCAACGCAGCCAGTCCTGTTGCGGGTGCTCGGCGGGTAGGCCGAAAACACCCTGCGCCTGCGCCCTCAGACCCAGCCCGGTGAGCCGGATGACGGCACGGCGCTCGGAGTCGACATCGCGCTGTAGCAACAAGCGCTCCTGCGGGCTTTCGAGCACCACGGTATTGCCTGCGCCATCCCACCAGCCGCGATGGCCAGCGTAGTCAAAACGCAGCGTGGCCAGAATCAGCCCCATTGCGGGCACCTCCTCCGACCGAACCGGCGCCAGGTGCAGGCAGGCCCGTGGCACGATGCCCTCCAGAGTACGCAGCGCCTGCAACACCGGTGGTGGCGGGATCGGGCCCAGCGCCTGCAGCAGGGCAAGCTGGTGCTCCTGCATGGCCAGGGCCGTCAGGGCTGGCGCGTTGAACAACACCGCCAGTCTGTCAGGCGTCATACCGTCAGCCTGCAACCGGCCACATTCGCCATTGCCCGCATCCAGGTAGAGCAACGGCTCGTTATGACAGACCTGCGCCGGGCTGTCGGCGACTTTGCCGTGCAAATTCCAGCCAGGTCCGGATGACCGGACTGTGGTGGACTCGTGCCATCCCCATTCAAGCGCACGCGCCGGACCCCAGCGCACCGCCACGCCAGGGTAGCCCTGCCCATCTTTGACAAACAGTCGCCCGGTACTGGCCGCCTGTTCCAGCAGCAGTTGACCGGCACGGCCCAGCGGGCGGCAACTGATGCTGGTCGCGTAGCCGTAATAGTGATGCCGGCCGGCGACGGGCATGGCGGCAATCAGCTGCAGCACCTCATGGTCGGTTTCGCTAGCCCGGTCATACACCGCCAGTCCGCGGTACGGTGGCTGGCGCAGCAGCCTGGGTTTCACCCAGGCCCCGTTGGCTTTGCGTTTGCAAACCGCGGCATCCAGCACCAACTGCGGCTTGCCACCCGACACCTCGACGAGCGACAACAGGTAGATATAGTGCTCCGCGGGCGCTGGTGCTGGCCGTGGCGTGAAGGCGCCAGAGGCTCGCAACCCATCTTGTGCCGCTGGCGCGCCGGTGCGGTCGAGTTCGCGCAGCCAGCTCACCAGGCGCTGGTCCGCCTGCAGGCGCGCCGCCTGCAATTCACGCGCCTGCGCTGCCAGCCGATCCGCTTCCAATTGTTCAATGCTGCGGTCTGGGCGGGCCACCGCAGCCGCCGCCAGCGTCGGGCCAAGCAGGCGCAGGCCTTGTTGGGCCGCCTTCAACATCAGCGCCACACCGTGTTTACATTGCGTCCCCACCGGGCACTCACACAGGCAATCCCAGTGCGCCACCTGCCCCTGCGGCGTCAACGCCAGCTCGATCGACACTTCGTAGGCCTCGCGTTTGCTGCCCTGCACCTGCCCAAGCAGAATCCAGCCTGCGCCGCTATCCACGATGTCCAGGTCCAGCACATGCTGGCTGATATACAGCGCCAGTCCACGCTCCCACGTGGGTAGATCAATCAGTGCTGCCAATGATCGGCCATCGAACCAATGGCCGGGTGGTGCCTTGTCGAATGGGGGGTGCAGAGACATGTTGACGCCACAGGAGGTAGCCGCAATTGTCCGACACACGAAAGCCTGTGCCGGGGACCCACAACCCCGCCTCTCTGGCGCGCAGTCGCTCAGTACCCCAGCCGCTTCTGCACCATGTTGTGCAAGGGTTCCCCCTTGCAAAAACGCTCCAGGTTGTCCATGAAGAAGCGCATCGCATCGTCGATCCAGGTCTGTGTGTGGTCGGCGCAATGTGGCGACATCAGCAGGTTGTCGAGCGTGTACAGCGGGTGGCCGTCTGGCAAGGGCTCCTTCTCGAACACATCGAGCGCAGCGCCCCGAATCGCCTTGCGCTGCAGCGCCGCAATCAGCGCGGGTTCGTCGACCACCGGTCCGCGCCCGACGTTGATGAACACGCCGCTGGGCTTCATCGCTGCAATGGCAGCGGCGCTGACCAGGCCACGGGTATCCAGTGTAATGGGTGCGGCAGCGACCACGTAGTCCGAGCGCGCCATCAACTCCAGCAAGCGGTCGCTGGCCAGCACCTCGTCCACCAGG
>JANNDB010000339.1:0-3408 GCA_031387285.1 Betaproteobacteria bacterium
CCACATTGCGCTGATTGCGCTGTTGCAGTCGGGCGACGCTGACGCTGCCTACGCCCTGATGCGCGCACACGTGACGATGCAGGGCGATGTGTTGGCGGATTACATATCCACCACCCCGAAAGTCGTCTTGCATGTCGAGTACACGTAAACACGCTTGACGGTCGCGAGTAATATATGGATAGTCATCGAAAAATATAATTTCGCGCAATTCCCCCCTTTCAACCCTCGAGGAGACCAACCCATGCACTTTCCCTTGACGACCATCAGGCACGTCGCCATTGCGGCCGGAATGGCTTTTGCCGCACAGGCGGCGTATGCGGCAGACCGCAAGATCGTGATCCTGCAAGCCCTTACCGGCGGCGCCGCGTTTGTCGGCGTGCCCGCCTCGGAGGGGATGAAGTTCGCCGCCGAGGAGATGAATGCCAAGAACTTTCTGGGTGGCGGCGACAAGATCGTGGTGGAGGTGGCCGACAGTGCTTCTGCGCGTCCGCAGGCCATGGCGGCTGTGACGCGTTATGCCGCGGATCCGAGCGTCTTGTTCATCCTGGGCCCGACAACCGCCCCCGAGTCGATTCCCTCAGCGGGGGTGGCCAACGACGCCAAGATCGGCATGAAGGCCATGACCAATGCCGTGGCGCTGCTGGCTGCCGGACCGTGGGGCTTCATTTCGGCCCAGCCACCGGTCATCACGATGCCGCAATTGGGTGACTATGCAGTGGACGTGGCCAAGGTCAAGTCATGTGCAACCATCCGTTTCACGGATAACGAGGCTTATGTGGACCTCGAGCGCATGTTCGTGGAGCACACCGAAAAGCGCGGCATGAAGTTCGTCGACCGCACCGGTATCAAGCAGGCGGATTCGGATTTTTCGTCGATTGCCACCCGCATCGTTGCGGCCAAGCCCGATTGCGTCATGCTGTTCACGCTCGGGCCATCGGCTGCCAACCTTGCCATCCAGTTGAAGCAGGCGGGGCTGCCACCGACCGTCAAGTTGATCGGCCAGACCGGGTTGTCTTCTCCCCAACTGGTTCAGATCGGCGGTGCGGCGGTTGAGGGCCTGGTCTTCAATTCAGACTGGACGCCCGGCGGCAATACCCCGGCGGCGCAGGCCTTTGCGGCTGCCTACAAGGCCAAGACCGGCAAGGACGCCGACAACTGGGCGGCGCTGGGTTACAGCTACATGACGGTCGTCGCGCATGCACTCAAGGCCGCCTCGCCCAATCCGACGCGCGAGAAAATCCGTGACGCATTGGCAAAGACCAAGGATGTGCCGGTGGTTGTGGGTACCGGAAAGTACAGCTACGTGGACAGGATTCCGACGTATGGATCCGTCTTCCTGATGGTGAAGGACGGCAAATTCGTCGCCGCGCCCCAGTAAAGGGGTGGTGATGATCCTTGGTGCAGCCACCCGGTGGCGAATGACTGCCGGCGCCTGAGGCCATGGTTGCCCAGCAGGTATTGAACGGGCTGGTCCTGGGCGGCGTGTATGCGCTTTTCGCCCTGGGCTTTACCCTGATCTTCGGCATCCATCGGATCATGAACATGGCGCATGGCGCGGTGTTCATGTCCGGTGCGTTCATCGGCCTATTCACAGTGCGCGCGGGCTTGCCCATCTGGATCGCGTTGCCTGTGGCCATGGCAGGCGCCGGGCTGATATCGATACTGGTGGAAGTCGTCGCGTTCAAGCCCTTGCGCAAGCTCGCACTGGCTGATGCGGAGCTGGCTTCCGTCATCTCCAGTATCGGAGCGGGCCTGATTGTGCTGAGCATCGGACAGTACGTTTCCAAGACTGAAACCATGCGCTTTCCATTTGGAACGGTTCCGGTCGATGCGATCCAGGTCCTTGGTCTGCGTGTCACCATGCTGCAGCTGCTCATGCTTGCCGTGGCGGTGATGATGGTGGCCCTGCTGGCCTATTACCTGTACCGCACAGCGCGGGGCCGGCAGATCCGGGCGGTCGCCGGCAATTACCGCGCAGCACAATTGCTGGGCGTCAATCCGAACGCCATCTTCTACCAGACCTTCTTTCTTTCGGGCGCTCTGGCTGGTGCAGCCGGCGTGATGGTCGGTCTGGCCTTCAATGCGGTGCAGTTTCTGATGGGCGAGCCCTTCCTGCTGAAGGCCTTTGTCGCCATTATTCTGGGTGGCCTGGGCAGCGTGCCGGGCGCTCTCGTCGGCGGATTGGTACTCGGTCTGCTGCAATCCCTGTCTGCAGCCTATCTGCCGGCGCAACTGGTGGATGCCATGATTTTTTCCCTGCTGTTCGTGATCCTGATGGTGCGGCCTGACGGATTGTTTGTGCAAGGTGTACCCGAGTCTGCGACCAAGCGGGTCTAGGGCCAGCCAACGTCATGGAATTCCTCGCCCCCCACCTGCCGTTGCTCGACCTGATATTCATTGGCACCGGATATGCCCTGAGCCAGGCCATCGTGTTTAGGGCCGGAACCTTTTCGGTTGCCACCTCCGGCTTTGCCGCGCTGGGCGCCTATTGCGCGGCCATCCTCACCGTCAAGCACGGGTTCCACCCGGCTGCGGCGGTCGGTCTGGGAACCCTGCTGGGTCTGTTGTTCGGCCTTCTGCTGTCGCTGCCGCTGGCGCGCTTGCGGGGTGTCTACCAGGCCATTGCCTCACTGGCTTTCGTGGAGATCCTGGTGGCCCTGATCCTGTACTTCGAAAACCTGACGGGAGGTCCGCTGGGCTTTCACAACATACCGCGGGTTGTCACGCCGTGGATCCTTTTCCTGGCCATGGTGGCCACCATGGCCCTGTTGATCGTCCTCGGTCAGGGCGGCATTGGCCGTGCCTTTGACGCGATGCGCCAGGATCCGCCGGTTGCGGCTTCGCTCGGCGTGAATCCGAGCAAGTACCACGTCATCTCGTTCGCCCTGTCCGGGGCCATTGCTGGTCTGTTCGGCGGACTCGATGCGTTGCGCAACTTCAGTCTCACAGCGGAACAATTCGGCTTCAGCATCCTGATAGCCACGCTGTCTGCCGTGGTGCTGGGTGGACGCCGTTATGTGTTCGGCCCGCTCGTGGGCACCACCATCCTGGTGTTGCTGCCCGAAATTTTCCGCCCGCTCGCGGACTACCGCCAGGCGGTATACGGGCTGCTGCTGGTGGTCGTGATGGCGTACCTGCCCTTCGGTGTCTACGACACCGTAGTGATGAAGCTGCACAACCGCCGCCTTGCGCGCGCCGGGGTGCGGGTGAACGGGTCGGCGGCATGAGCGCCGCGCCGGGCCGCCCCAAGCAAGCTCGCGCGCCAGCACGCAGTGCGGAGGTTAATTGATGAGCTCGCTGGTGCTCAAGGGCGTTGGAAAGCGCTTCGGTGGCCTGCAGGCGGTGGCGCCGTTCGACATGGAAATCGCGCGTGGCAGGATCACCGGTTTGATCGGGCCCAATGGCGCC
>JANNDB010000343.1:0-2132 GCA_031387285.1 Betaproteobacteria bacterium
TGCATCAGCGCGAACATCTGCGCCAGCGCGGCCTCGGTGCGCTCAGTCATCCGGAACTCGCGCGTGCGCCGGTAGTACAAATTGGGCAGCACCACGAAATAACCCACCGCGGCGATGCGCCGAGCCATGTCGTGCAATTCCCCGCGCTTCCCCGGCGCGTCCATGTAGAACAGCACCACCGGGTGCGGCCCGCCCTCCTCGGGATGGACCACGAAGCTGTTCATGGCGCCGTCGGCGCTCGGGATGTCGATGTGGTGTTCGATCATGTGTGGGTCTCCTTCGTCGCGACCCGCGACGGGGTCCGTAGCCCGAGCCTAACATTCGCCCGGCGCCGAGCCAGCACCAGTTCTCAGCTACCGGAGTGGCGCGCCCGCCGTTCGCGCACCGCGTTGCCGCGCAACTCGCGCGCGCCAGTGGCAGCCCGGCCTGTCACACCACGCTCGCGGCGCGCAGCGCGGCGATCTGGTCCGGGCCATACCCGAGGCCGCCCAGGATCGCATCGGTGTGTTGCCCCAGCGCCGGCACCGCATCCATGCGCGGCCCATCCGCATCCTGCGAGCCCGGCGGCAACAACGCGGGCACCGGCCCGGCCGGTGTGTCCACCGCGCGCCAGCGCCCGCGTGCCGCCAGCTGCGGATGCGCCCACACCTGCGCCATCGTGTTGACCTGGCCGTTGGCAATGCCGGCGGCCTCCAGCCGCTGCACCACCTGGTCTGCAGTGAGGCCGGAGAACACCTGCAGGATCAGCGCCTGCAGTTCGTCGCGCTGCGCGCTGCGCTGCGTGTTCGTGGCAAAACGCGCCTCAGTGGCCAGTGCCGGCTGCAGCAATACCTGGTCGCAGAAGATCTTCCATTCGCGCTCGTTCTGCAGGCCCAGCATGACCGTCTTGCCGTCGCCGGCGGCGAACGGGCCATAGGGGTAGATGGTGGCGTGGCTGGCGCCAGTGCGCGGCGGCGGCGCAGCGCCATCGAACGCGTAATACAGCGGAAAACCCATCCACTCGGTCAGCGCCTCCAGCATCGAGATGTCGATGTGGCGGCCCTGGCCGGTCTGCTGGCGCTGCATCAGCGCGGCCAGGATGTTGGTGTAGGCGTACATGCCGGCCGCGATGTCGGCCATCGACAACCCGGCCTTGGAGGGTGTCTCGGGCGTGCCGGTGACCGACACCAGTCCGGCCTCGCTCTGGATCAGCAGGTCGTAGGCCTTCTTGTCGCGGTACGGGCCGTCGGCACCGTAACCGGAGATGTCGCACACGATCAGCCCCGGCTTGGCCTTGCACAAGGCCGCGTAAGACAGCCCCAGGCGCGCGGCCGCACCCGGGGCCAGGTTCTGCACCAGCACATCGGCCTGTTCGACGACCAGGCGCATCAGGATGCGCTGCGCCTCCTCCTGTTTGACGTCCAGCGTGAGGCTTTCCTTGGAGCGGTTGGTCCACACGAAATGCGAGGCCAGGCCGCGCACCCGCTCGTCGTAGCCGCGCGCAAAGTCGCCCACGCCGGGACGTTCGATCTTGATCACGCGGGCACCGAGATCGGCCAGTTGCCGGGTCGCGAACGGCCCTGCAATGGCGTGTTCCAGCGTGACGACGGTGATGCCCTTGAGCGGTTGCATGGACCGGTCCTTCAGGCCAGCGTGGCGGTGGCGTCCATCGTGAGCCAGCCTTCATGGTCGCAGGCCCACAGGTGCACGCTCTTGCCGTCGGACACGCGCGCGCCATGCACCGAGAACGAATCGATGTCGAAAGTCGGCCGCACCGCCCTGAATTCGAATTTCAGCACGGTGGCGTCTGGCGCATTGCGCCGCAGCAGGTCCATCAGCAGCGTGGCGATCAGCGGTCCGTGCACCACCAGGCCCGGGTATCCCTCGACACCGGTCACGTACCTGCGGTCATAGTGGATACGGTGGCCATTGAAGGTCAGCGCCGAATATCGAAACAGAAGCACTTCGTCGGGCACGATGCGGCGCTCCCAGTCCCACTGCGCAGGCGCGTCCTGTGGCGGCGCGGCAATATCGTCTGGCGACGGGGCCGGGCGGTACACGATGTCGTGGTGCTCGGTCAGGGCCACTTCGGCGCTGCCATTGCGGCGCACCTCATGGCGCACTTTCACGAACACCAGGCTGCCGCTGCGGCC
>JANNDB010000356.1:0-5504 GCA_031387285.1 Betaproteobacteria bacterium
CCCTGCAATCGACCGCCTGGGAGCTGGCGCGGCTGCTGGCTTCCGGCCCGCCGCTGGTGTATGCCGCCATCAAGGAAGTGGTGCGCGAGGCGGAGAACATGCGTTTCCAGGATGCCTTGAACCGCATCACCAAACGCCAGCTGCCGACGGTCGACCGGCTTTACTCGTCGGAAGACCAACTGGAGGGCGCGCGCGCCTTCGCCGAAAAGCGCGATCCGGTCTGGAAGGGACGCTGACCGCGCGGCCCGGCCGCGGCAGTCGCCGTTGGCCGGCAGGACATTGTCAATCGCGCCCTGGCGTCGGCGGCGTGAGGGCAGCGGGCGTGGCAGTCACCAGGAAAAGGCCCGGAAGGATCAGCGCGGCTCCCGCCAGGTGGTGCCAGCCCGGCGCCTCGCCCAGCACCAGCCAGGCCGCCGCGCCGCCGTAGAGCGGGCTGAGGTAGAGCGTCACCGAGACCCGGCTCGCGCCCAGCAGCTTTTGCGCCCATCCGTAGATCCAGTAGGCGCCCAGGCCCGGCACGATCGCCGTCACCAGGACCAGGGCCAAGGCGTGCCAGCCCCAGACCGTCAGCGCGCTGTGGGTCGTTTCCCACAGTGTGAACGGCAACAGGCACACCACACCGCCCCAACAGATGGCCGCCAGCCGCGCCGTGGCGCTCAAGTGGCTGGGCCATTGCTTTTGCAGCAGCGCGTAGCCGGCCCAGGCTATGGTGGCGGCAACGATCCACAAATCGCCCGGCACGAACTGCACCTGCGCCAGCCGGGCCCAATCGCCCTTCACCACCACGTGCATCACACCTGCCAGCGCCAGCACCACACCGGCCACCTGGCGCCGCCGCATGCGCTCGTGCAGCCAGAGCGCCGCACCCAGCGCGATCAGCACCGGCGCGGCGGCGTAGATCAGCGCAATGTTTGTGGCGCTGGTGCTGCGCGCGCCCTGGTAGACCCAGGCGCCGCACACCAGCATGCCCAGAAAGCCCAGGATGATGTACTGCCACCAGGCCTTGGCCACGGCTGCGCGCTGCTGCCACAGCTCGGTGCGCGCCAGCGCCACCAGCACGGCGCCGGCGATCGCCCAGCGGCCCAGCGCCAGCAGATAGGGGCCGATCACGCCGTTGGCCATGCGCGCCGCGATGAAGTTGACGCTCCACATGGCCGGCACCAGCCACAACAGCATGCCTGCCAGCCGGTGCTGCTGCGCGCTGTGCTCAGACATGCTGGGCTTCGAATGCGTCACGCGGCGCTTGCCGGGCCGGCGCATGGGCCAGCGCCATCACCTGGCGCGCCGGCAGGTCGCGCAGACTGTGGTCGCTCCAGACCTGGCGCCATCGGCGCGCGCCCGGCAGGCCGTGGCGCAGGCCCAGCATGTGGCGCGCGATGCCAGGCCACGGCGTGCCATGCAGCGCCAGCTCGCGCGCCATGTAGTCGCACATCTGCTGTTCCACGTCTTCCCGCGTGAGCGGCCGGGCCGCGTCGCCCCAGAAGCTTTCGTCCCACGAGGCCAGCCACCAGGGGTTGTGATAGGCCTCGCGCCCGAGCATCACGCCGCCCACGTGGCGCAGCTGCTCGGCCACCTGTGCGCTGCCGGTGAAACCGCCATTGATGACAAAAGATGCGTGGGGAAAATCCTTCTGCAACTGATGCACAAAGTGGTAACGCAGCGGCGGAACCTCGCGGTTGGCCTTGGGCGAGAGGCCCTTGAGCCACGCGTTGCGCGCGTGCACGATGAACACCGTGCAACCCGCGGCGCTCACGGCGCCGACGAAATCGCGCACGAAGGCGTAGCTCTCGCCGCGGTCAATGCCGATGCGGTGCTTCACCGTCACGGGAATGGCGATCGCGTCGCGCATCGCCTTCACGCAATCGGCCACCAGCTGCGGCTCGGCCATCAGGCAGGCGCCGAACGAACCGCGCTGCACGCGCTCGGACGGGCAGCCGCAGTTGAGGTTGATCTCGTCATAACCCCACTGCGCACCGAGCCGCGCGCACTGCGCCAGTTCGGTGGGCTCGCTGCCGCCCAGCTGCAATGCGACCGGATGCTCCTCGGCGTTGAAGCGCAGATGGCGCGGCACTTCGCCATGCAGCAGCGCGCCGCTGGTCACCATCTCGGTGTAGAGCAAGGCATGGCGGGTGAGCAGGCGATGGAAATAGCGGCAATGGCTGTCGGTCCAGTCCATCATGGGGGCGACGCACAGGGTGTGGGGCGTGGGCAATTGATTCAATTGCATTCTTGGTTCTTGGAATTGGCCAATTTTGGGGTTGTGTGCACACAGAGTGCACACGATGCCCGCATTTTCGCAGTTGCCAGGCAGCGAATCGCGCGCAGGCCAGCGGAGGTATCTCAGCAATGTGTAAAGTAATCATTTACACTACTTCGGATGATCGAGTCGTTCAAGCACAAAGGCCTTCAAGACCTATTCAGGAATGGTTCCAGCGCGAAGGTGCAAAAAGCCTTGGCTGAGAGAGCGCTTCGCCGACTTGACGCCATCGACGTTGCAAAGACTCCGGAGGCCTTGAATGTCCCTGGCTTTGATTTCCATGGGCTGCAGGGAAAGCCAAAGCGTTACAGCGTGCATGTCAATGGTCCGTGGTGCATCACCTTTGAGTGGCAAGGCGAGAACGCGGTCAAGGTTGACTTTGAGAATTATCACTAGGAGTGAAAGATGCATAAACGTGTACCTACCCATCCCGGGGCTATCCTGCGCGAGGATGTGCTGCCCAGTTTGCCGGGCATGTCCGTAAGCGCGTTCGCCCGCGGCCTGGGTGTTTCCCGCCAAACGCTGCACTCTGTACTGGCAGAGCGCAGTGGGGTCTCGGCGGAGATGGCACTGCGTCTGGGAACGCTCCTGGGCAACGGTCCCCAACTCTGGTTGGAAATGCAGACCAAGTTTGATCTCTGGCAAGCAGAGGCAAAACTGCATGATGAACTCGGACAGATGAGGCCGCTTGAACAGGTGGCGATGGCCTGACCAAAAAGGTCGATTGCGCACATGGCCGGCATCGGCCCCGGGCGGCGCCGCGCGACTATCCATAAAGGGCAAGCGTCGCAACCCCGAAGATCAACTCGCGACGCGCTTTAGCTTGATCTGAACGTTGGTCAGCGTCGTACCGTCCGTCCGCACTGTAGGCACCTCCTTGACCTCCAAGTAGCTAAGGCTGCGTACCAGTTCACTGAGCTTCTTGAATCCGTAATTGCGCGCATCGAAGGCCGGTTGCATCTTGCTGATGTGGCCCCCCACTCCGCCCAGGGCTGCCCAGCCATCATCACGCATGTTTGCGTCGATGGCAGCGATCATGAGCGGTTGCAGCTTGCCCAGATCGGCAGTCTCGGAAGAGCTGACGGCGCCCGGAACTTCAGTTGGCACCGGTGCCGGTGCCTTTTGAACCTCGGGCTGAGGCCGCAGGATTTCGGTGTAAACGAACTTGTCGCACGCCGCCACGAACGGCTCGGGTGTCTTCTTCTCGCCAAAGCCATAGACCACCAGTCCCCTCTCGCGAATACGCGTGGCCAAGCGCGTGAAGTCACTGTCGGATGAAACCAGGCAGAAGCCGTCGACGCTGCCGGTACGGCATCTGGTCAGCCCTTGGCCACCCGATGGGCGGGCCCGTCGGCCACGCTCGATGCCGCGCCGATGTTCACAATTTTCCCGCCCTGCCACACATAACAAGGCGTCCCGGTCTTCAGAGCCAGTTGTTGCGCGCCGAGCGCGGCCCGACGAAGCGCATCGCCTACCTTCAGCAGATCAGGGTCGCGCAGCTTGTGGGTTTTGGATGGGTTCATAGGTTTTCGCCGCCTTCCAGGAATTTGGGAACGACGCCGGAATTGTCGTACAGCGTCCAGGCATTGACGGCAGATTTGTATCGGCCTTCAAAGTTGTGCCTCCCAGTGGCATAACGTCTGCGGATGACGTCCTCGGGAATCGAGTGCCCTCCCTGCGCCACACGTGCCGCCACACGGGCGACCGCCATGTCTGCACTCGGGAGGGTCAGGAACACCAGCTTGACGAAGTAGCCCAGCCGCCGCCACTGGGCAAGCTTGCGCACATAGGCCAGCCCGCTGAGAGTGGTCTCGAACGCGAAGCTCTGGCCGCTGGCCACCCGGCGGTCGATCTCCTCCAGCATCAGCCGCCCTGCGCGCAGCGCTGCCGCCTCGGGGTTGAACGGTGACAGGCCGGCCGCGATCAGGTCTGCATTGATGAAATCAGGGCAGTGCGCCTCGTTGGGCAAGAACTCCCGCGCAAAGGTCGTCTTGCCCGCACCATTGGGGCTGGCAATGATGAAGATGCGCTTGGGTTCGGTCATGCCGTGGCGCTCTCGGGCTTCAGTTCGGGGTTGGGCTCTTCTACGAGCGACATGGCGGTGGCGATGGCCTTGCCCAGGTTGGCGCCCTCGGTCAGCGTAAGCAGGTGGGAGAAGCGCGCCTGCGCCGGTAGGTAGAGCACGCCCTCGGCCTGGTAGTCAATGGCCTCGCGCTCGTCGGTAGGGATGCCCTTGGCCGCCAGGGCCGCGTCGGTATCGGTGAACCGCTTGTCGGCGTAGCGCAGGAAGATCAGGCCCAGGACTGGCGTGGAGAACTCGGAGGGTTTAAGGCCGGTGTTGGCCCAGAGTTGGTCGGCGGTGGCCCAGAGGCGGTTTTCGACGGCTACGAGGTCTGATGCCATGGGATCCTTGTTAGTTTTTTGGCAATAGTAACGGGCGAATGGCTACGGAACGCGATCAGCCGCATTCCGATTGGCCGACATGACGGAGTCTGCCAGGACCGAGTGCGACGGATCAACTAGTCAGCTGAGCTGGGCTTTCGGGTCGGAGGCAGGGGCAGCTGCCGGCGGGACGGGCACGGGGGTCTTGGTCATGGACAATACCAATGTTCCGGCGAATATAGTGGCGATGAGTGCAGATGTTTGTGAGCGTTAGAAGCTGATCATCAACACACTTTCGCCTGGGGCGCGGGCAAGCAAAAAAGTGCGCAGAACCGGCGCACGCCAAGCTGTTGCAGGAGAACCTGTGCACCCTAGCCTGAATGCCGCTGAGGCCACGATCGCCCACGTCTGCGAGGTCAATCGTATCCGCCGTTTGGCCTTGTTTGGCTCGCAGATGAAAGGCACGGCAAGGCCCGACAGCGATATCGATTTGTTGGTGGAATTTTTCCCCGATGCGCGACCGACTCTGTTCGACATTGCCCAGATCGAGATTGATCTGTCTTCGGCCTTGGGCGGGCGCAAAGTCGATGTGCGTACGTCGCAAGACTTGAGTCGCCACTTTCGAGACGAGGTGGTTCGCACGGCACAGGTGCAATATGACGCCGGATGACCGCTGGCGTGTAACCCATATGGTCGAAGCGGCTGAACAAGCGCTGAGCTTCGTCCAGGGGCGTGATCGGGCAGACCTGGCGCGAGATCGCATGCTGCTCCTTGCCTTGACGCGAGCCGTGGAAATTGTGGGCGAAGCAGCATCCAAGGTAAGCGAGGCGGGGCGGGGGGAAATTGCCGGCCTTCCATGGCCGCG
>JANNDB010000381.1:0-1569 GCA_031387285.1 Betaproteobacteria bacterium
CAATCAACGGCACACGGGTGTCGCCGATATCGTGGCTGAGGGTCAGGCGATTCAATGGATTGAGTGGCTTCATGTCATTCCTGCGCTGTTGATTGAGGTCACGATAGGCCAGCATTTTGAAGCCATCGCGCAGCGTTATCCCGACAGGGAGGTGCTGGTGTCACGGCACCAAAACGTGCGCATGAGCTACCGCGAGCTGGACCGTGAATCGAATCGCCTGGCCAGCGCCTTGTTGAACTGCGGCATCACGCGCGGTGATCGCGTGGGCATCTGGGCGCACAACAGTTCTGAGTGGCTGTTGATGCAGATTGCCACTGCGAAGGTCGGTATCGTACTGGTCAACATCAACCCCGCTTACCGCGTGACGGAGCTGGAATACGCGCTGAACAAGGTCGGCTGCAAGATGCTGGTCACCATGACCGGGTACAAGACCAGCAACTACCTGGCCATCGTGCGCGAACTGGCGCCGGAACTCGCGATGTCCGAGGCTGGCAGGCTTCAAGCCGTGCGCGCGCCACAGCTCCAGACCGTTGTCCAGCTTGGCAACGCGGCCGAGCCCGGAATGCTGCGCTTTGCCGACCTGATGGCCAGCGGCAGCGCCGATGACGCGGCAGTGGCGCGCATCGGGGCGCAGTTGCGCGCCACCGACCCGATCAATATCCAGTTCACCAGCGGCACCACCGGTTTCCCCAAGGGCGCCACGCTGACCCACCGCAACATCCTGAACAACGGGTTCTTTATCGGCGAAGCCATGCGCTTGACCGAAAACGACCGGCTGTGCGTCCCGGTGCCGCTGTACCACTGCTTTGGCATGGTGCTGGGCAACCTGGCGTGTATCACCCACGGCGCCACGATCGTCTACCCGAACGACGGCTTCGACCCGCTCACCGTGCTGGAGACGGTGCAAGCCGAGCGATGCACCGCGCTGCATGGCGTGCCGACCATGTTCATCGCCGAACTCGCGCACCCGCGTTTTGCCGAGTTCGACCTGTCCAGCCTGCGCACCGGCATCATGGCCGGCTCCCCCTGCCCGATAGAAGTGATGAAGCAGGTGGTGGAACGCATGCACCTGCGCGAGGTGACCATTGCCTACGGCATGACCGAGACCAGCCCGGTGAGTTGCCAGAGCAGCACGCAGACGCCGCTGGACAAGCGCGTGGCGACGGTAGGCCTGGTGCAACCGCACCTGGAGATCAAGGTGATCGACCCCGATACCGGGGAGACCGTGCCCTGCGGCGCCACCGGCGAGTTCTGCACCCGGGGATATTCGGTGATGCATGGTTATTGGGGCGACGAGGAGAAGACGCGCGAAGCCATCGACACCGACGGCTGGATGCATACCGGCGACCTCGCGACCATGGACGCCGAGGGTTACGTCAACATCGTCGGGCGCATCAAGGACATGGTGATCCGCGGCGGCGAAAACGTCTACCCGCGAGAGATCGAGGAGTTACTGTACCGGCATCCGGCCATCTCGGACGTGCAGGTGATCGGTGTGCCGGACCGCAAGTACGGCGAGGAGTTGTGCGCCTGGGTCGTGCTGATGGCCGGGCAGACGGCTAGCGAAGA
>JANNDB010000411.1:0-3881 GCA_031387285.1 Betaproteobacteria bacterium
CCCCGGCAAACCTTGAACGCGTTTGCCCTGGGGCTGGAGCGCCGCAACTAGGGTTCAGCCTTGCGCCGGGTGCACAGGCAGCCTGGCGCGATCGGACGTCCGGATGATTGTTGATGGGAGAGAAAAGATGGGATTGAAACAGGTTTTTCGTGGCGTGCGCGCCATTGTGGCTGCAGGTCTGTGCGCTACCTTTTTGCTGGGGTTGGCTGCAAAGCCGGCAGCGGCGCAGGTTCGCGCCCTGCCTGACTTCACTGATTTGGTGGAGCAGGTGGGCCCCTCCGTGGTGAACATCCGCACGCTGGAGAAGGTGACAGCGCGTCCGCGCGCGGGCGGCGGGAACATGGATGAAGAAATGCTGGAATTCTTCCGCCGGTTTGGCGTTCCGATCCCGAACGCGCCGCGCCAGCCGACGCCGCGTCCAAATCGTCCGCAGCCGCAGGAGGAAGAGCAGCCGCGCGGGGTGGGGTCCGGCTTCATCCTGACGTCTGATGGCTACATCATGACCAACGCGCACGTAGTCGAAGGTGCCGACGAAGTGCTGGTGACGCTCACCGATGACCGGGAATTCAAGGCCAAGATCATCGGGGCCGACAAACGCTCCGATGTGGCGGTCGTCAAGATCGAGGCCACTGGGCTGCCGGCGGTGAAGGTGGGCGACGTTGGCCGCCTCAAGGTTGGTGAATGGGTGATGGCCATCGGTTCGCCATTCGGCCTCAAGAATACTGTCACGGCAGGCATTGTCAGCGCGAAACAACGCGATACCGGCGACTACCTGCCGTTCATCCAGACCGATGTGGCGATCAACCCGGGCAATTCGGGCGGCCCTCTCATCAACATGCGCGGCGAAGTGGTGGGCATCAACAGCCAGATCTATTCGCGCTCGGGCGGATTCATGGGGATTTCGTTTGCGATCCCGATGGATGAGGCGACGCGGGTCAGTGACCAGCTGCGCACTTCAGGTCGCGTTTCGCGCGGCCGCATCGGGGTGCAGATTGATCAGGTAACCAAGGATGTGGCAGAGGCGATCGGCCTGGGCAAGCCCACGGGCGCGTTGGTGCGTGGCGTGGAGAGCGGTTCACCGGCTGACAAGGCGGGGGTGGAGGCCGGCGACATCATCACCCGGTTTGACGGCAAGGTGATCGAGAAGCACAGCGACCTGCCACGGCTGGTTGGCAGTATCAAGCCCGGGACCCGTAGCACGATGACGGTGTTTCGCCGAGGCAGTGCAAAGGATCTGACCGTTGTCGTCGCTGAAGTGGAGCCCGACAAGGTTGCGGCGCGCGCGCCTGAGCGGGAAGAAAAGCCCAAGGCATCGGCAGCCGGGCAGGCGCTGGGTCTGGGCGTCAGCGAGCTGACCGAGGTGCAACGCAAGGAGCTCAAGGTGAAGGGTGGCGTGCGGGTTGAAGCAGCGACCGACGCCGCGGCACGCGCCGGCTTGCGTGAGGGCGACGTGATTGTGGCGATTGCCAACGTTGACATCACCAACGTGAAGGAGTTCGACGCGGCTGTCGGCAAGGTCGACCGGAGCAAGCCTGTCAACGTCCTGTTCCGACGCGGAGAGTGGGCGCAGTACGCTGTGATTCGGCCAACGCGCTGACGGCGCGAGGTATCAGCGCCCCTTCAATACCCAATCAGGGCGAAGGGCCATTGGCCCGCATGGCTCGGTGGCGGGTTGTGATGTGCCCGTTTGCACAATGCTGTTTGACGCAATGAAAGTTTGCGTTTACTGACTTACGGCGGCGCTGACAGTGTCTTTGGTTAGAATAGGGCCTCCTTGTCGCTGAATGTAGGCATATCGGAAGCCAACTGGCCCGTCAATAGGGGCTGCGTTGGCACGATTTCTGATGATCCACAGATCACCCACAAGTTGTACAGTCGGCCTCGCCGATGATTGTTGATAAGCTGTGTATAAAATTCCTGTTGCTGACTTGCAACGCCACGAAAATCATGCGGGCGCCCTTTGCTTGTGGGCCTTTTTGCCTACAATGAAGTTCCAACTATCGCAGTTGCCAATGATTGTTGGTTCAGGGCGCGTCACTTCCCGACGCGCCCTTTTTTCTGCCCGTCTCCTTTCCAATTCAAACACTTAAGTGCCCTCGTTGATGGATCACATCAGAAACTTTTCGATCATTGCGCACATCGATCATGGCAAGTCAACGTTGGCAGACCGTCTCATCCAGCGTTGTGGCGGTCTCGAAGCGCGTGAGATGGAAGCGCAGGTTCTGGACTCGATGGACATCGAGAAAGAGCGTGGGATAACCATCAAGGCGCAGACCGCCGCGCTGCACTACACGGCGCGTGATGGCAAGGTCTACAACCTCAATCTGATCGACACACCGGGACACGTGGACTTTTCCTACGAGGTCAGTCGCTCCCTGTCAGCGTGTGAAGGCGCGCTGCTGGTGGTCGACGCCAGCCAGGGTGTAGAAGCACAAACGGTCGCCAACTGCTACACCGCGCTCGAGCTCGGCGTCGAGGTTGTTCCTGTGCTCAACAAGATGGATCTGCCCAATGCCGATCCCGAAAACGCCCGCAGTGAAATTGAAGACGTGATCGGGCTCGACGCCACCGACGCGATCAGTTGCTCGGCCAAGACCGGCATGGGCGTTGAAGACATTCTTGAAGCGGTCGTGGCGCGCATTCCGCCGCCCAGGGGCAACCCGGATGGTGCCCTGCGCGCGATGATCATCGACAGCTGGTTCGACACCTACGTCGGCGTCGTGATGCTGGTGCGGGTAGTCGACGGGCGGCTGGCCAAGGGAGAGCGCATCAAGATGATGGCCAGCGGTGCCATGTACAACGCGGACTCGCTGGGGGTATTCACTCCCGCCAACCAGCCGCGCGAGTCGCTCGAAGCCGGCGAGGTCGGTTATGTCATTGCGGGCATCCGGGAGCTCCAGGCGGCCAAGGTCGGAGACACCATCACGCTGATCCGTCCCGGCACGGGCGGCGCCGCCTTCACCGCTACGCAAGCCCTGCCGGGCTTCAAGGAAATTCAGCCCCAGGTATTTGCCGGCCTGTATCCCACGGAAGCAAACCAGTACGAAGGACTGCGCGACAGCCTGGAAAAACTCAAGCTCAACGACTCCTCGCTGCACTACGAGCCCGAGGTGTCGCAGGCGCTCGGGTTCGGGTTTCGCTGCGGCTTCCTGGGCTTGCTGCACATGGAGATCGTGCAGGAGCGGCTTGAGCGCGAGTTCGACCAGGATCTGATCACGACGGCGCCCAGTGTGGTCTACCAGGTGATGAAGGCCGACGGCGAGATCGTGATGGTGGAGAACCCCTCCAAGCTTCCCGACCAGAGCCGTACCGAGGAGATCCGCGAGCCCATCGTGACAGTGCGCCTTTACATGCCGCAGGAATATGTGGGCGGCGTGATGACACTGGCCAACCAGAAGCGGGGGGTGCAGATCAACATGGCCTACCACGGGCGCCAGGTCATGCTTACCTACGACATGCCGCTGGGCGAGATCGTGCTCGACTTCTTCGACAAGCTCAAGTCCGTCAGCAGAGGCTACGCCTCGATGGACTACGAGTTCAAGGAATACCGGGCGGCCGACGTCGTGAAGGTCGACATATTGCTCAACGGCGAGAAGGTCGATGCCTTGTCGATCATCGTGCATCGCTCCCAGGCTCAGTATCGCGGAAGGGCCGTGGTGTCCAAGATGCGCGAGATCATTTCTCGCCAGATGTATGACGTCGCCATCCAGGCCGCCATCGGTGCCACGATCATCGCGCGTGAGACAATCAAGGCCCTGCGCAAGAACGTTCTGGCCAAGTGTTACGGCGGCGACATCACGCGTAAACGCAAACTCCTCGAAAAGCAAAAAGCAGGCAAGAAACGCATGAAGCAGATTGGTTCGGTTGAGGTTCCCCAGGAG
>JANNDB010000426.1:0-2641 GCA_031387285.1 Betaproteobacteria bacterium
CAACGACGCCTTCAAGCTCGACACGCAGGAGGTCGATGCCAGCGTGGCCGCCGGCCCCGAGTACCGCGCGATGCTGGCGCAGTTGAAGGCCGACGACCTGCCGCGTTTCGTGGCCCGCTTCAAGGAACTGCTCAACGAGAACACCATCCGCGAGGTGGCCCACTTCCAGTCGCAATTGCACCGCGAGCGCGAGACCATCAAGGAGCGCATCGCGCGCATCAACGAGTCGCTGACACAGATCGACTACAACCCCGGCCGCTACATCGCCCTCGAAGCCCAGCCCACCACCGACGCCGACGTGCGCGACTTCCAGACCGAGCTGCGCGGCTGCACCGAAGGCACGCTGACGGGCTCGGACGATGCGCAGTATTCCGAAGCCAAGTTCCTGCAGGTGCAGCGCATCATCGAGCGTTTCCGAGGCCGGGCCGGAAGCGCCGAGGCAGACCGCCGCTGGGCCGCCAAGGTGACCGACGTGCGCCAATGGTTCGTCTTCTCGGCCAGCGAACGCTGGCGCGAGGACCGGCGCGAGTACGAACACTATTCCGACTCGGGCGGCAAGAGCGGCGGCCAGAAGGAAAAGCTGGCCTACACAATCTTGGCCGCCAGCCTTGCCTACCAGTTCGGTCTGGAGTGGGGAGCGCAACGCTCACGCAGCTTCCGCTTCGTCGTCATCGACGAAGCCTTCGGGCGCGGCTCGGACGAGTCGGCGGAGTATGGCCTCAAGCTGTTCCGGCAACTCAATCTGCAACTGCTGATCGTCACGCCGCTGCAGAAGATACACGTCATCGAGCCCTTCGTTGCCAGCGTGGGCTTCGTACACAACGAAGACGGCAGCGCCTCGCGGCTGCGCAACCTCGGCATTGAGGAATACCGGGCCGAGCGCGACGCGGCGCAGCCGCCCGTCACTTGATGCAGGCGTGATGACGACATGGAGCGACCCGGTCGAGCTGCGTACGCAGGTGCTGCGCCTGTGGGAGCGTGACGTGTTGCTGGAGGCGGAGTTTCCGTTGCGCCTGGTGTTACGCACACCCTCCTCCACCGACTTGTCCGAGCATTTCGACGCCGTACGTGTCTGGGCTGCCAACTTGCTGGCAGGCGCCCGCGCGGGTTACCGTATCGAGATGCGCGAAGTGCTCCACCGCGTCATCGGCCGCAACAGCCTGCCCGCGCATGCCTGGGTGGACACCCTGGAGGATGCCTTGCGGCTGATCGGCAAGGCGCGCGAAGCGAAGCGCCTGCAGGCCCTCGCGGAAACTACGCGCGCCCAGGCACCAAAACTACTGCCCTGGTTGCAACAGCAGCCGCGGCGGGCGCTGACACTCGCGGACGACTGGCCGCGCCTGCTGGCTGTCGTGGGCTGGCTACAGCTGCACCCACGCCCTGGCATCTATCTGCGCCAGTTGGACCTCGCAGGCGTGCACAGCAAGTTCATCGAGACCCACCGCGGCGTCCTGGGCGAGCTGCTGGACCTTGCGCTGCCGCCGCAAGCCATCGACCCGCAGGCACACGGGGCGACGCGATTCGCACGCCGCTACGGCTTTCGCGAAAAGCCGCTGCGCCTGCGGCTGCGCTTTCTCGACCCGCAGCAGCACGCTGGCTGGATTCCCGGTGCGCACGACACCGACTATGGCCTGACCCAGGATGCTTTCGCACTACTGGCACCAGCTGCACGGCGCGTGTTCATTACCGAGAACGAGATCAACTTTCTGGCGTTCCCGCCCATGCCCGACAGCCTGGTGGTGTTCGGAGCAGGCTACGGCTTTGATGCGCTGGCGCACGCCGACTGGTTGCAGGAGCGCGCCTTGTACTACTGGGGCGATATCGACACCCACGGCTTCGCGATCCTGGACCAGTTGCGCGCCAGCTTCCCGCATGCGCATTCCTTCCTCATGGACCGCGCCACGCTGCTGGAACACGAGACGCTTTGGACTGACGAACCTCAGCCCACCCAGCGCGACCTGCCGCGCCTGGAAGATGGCGAGCGCCAGCTCTACGACGAGCTGCGCTGGCGTCGGCTGCGCGGCGCTGCCATCCGGCTCGAGCAGGAGCGGGTGGCATATGGATGGGTGGTGCGGGCGCTGGAAGGGTTGTAGCGTCCGCGCCGATTGTCAATTCACGGTGAGTGGTCAGTCGCAGCCGGGTGCTGGCCGTCATGCCAGCCAGGGATTGATCACCGCCGCACCGGTGGCATTTGCGAACCGCTTCAGTGACGACACGGACGTGTGGCAACGTATTGCAACCGAATACGAGATCTTCGCTGAACAGGCCGATTCCCTGAGCGGGCCCACGCCTGGCGCTTTCGACGAAAATCACGGCATGCAATACCACTTCATCGCCAATGCTGCGGTTCCCTCCGCGTCCGGGCGAACCATTCCCGTGATCGACCCTTCGCATGGCGAAGTGTTTGACGAACTGCAGCGCGGAACAGCGGACGATATCGATTCGGCTGTGCGCGCCGCCCAGGCCTGCTACACCACAGTCTGGAGCCGGCTCAGCGCGGTGGAGCGGGGGCGCCTGCTGATGCGTCTGTCGCAGCAGGTCAGCGCGCACGCCGACGAGCTGGCTGCGCTGGAGCAACGCGACTGTGGCAAGCCCACCAAACAGGCGCGTGCCGACGTGGTGGCCCTGGCGCGTTACTTCG
>JANNDB010000446.1:0-1747 GCA_031387285.1 Betaproteobacteria bacterium
TGGGTGCGAGCTTGCGCATTCGCATGTCCTCCACCATGCGCTGGCGCAGGGGGGAGACGGTTGAAATCGATGATTGCATGGCGGTACTCCTGTTGTGAACGAGGCCAATTGCCTCAATTCACAACATAGTCACCAACCAAGCAGGCGCTCACCACACATGCCGGCTCGCAGACTACCGCGACAGCGGTTTAGTCCTTCGCTGCACTGCAGACCACCAATTGTTGTAGCAGCTCGATTGATCCAATCAAGAATTGGCCTTGCAACACTGGGCCAACAGCACAGCAAGACCCGCCTCAACCGCTCAGGCAGCCAGCCAGCCCGTGCCAGTGTGCTGGTCGGCTACGTGGATGGCAGCCGCATCCCATTGCATGGCTGCGGCGAGCGCCTGGCGCGCCAAATCGGGACGGTTGTTCTGGGCGCTGAGGTGCGCTGCCACTACGGTGACCAGCGCCGGATGGCGCAATCTGGCTGCGATGTCCGCCGCCGCCTGGTTGGAGAGGTGGCCGTAGTCGCCGCCGACACGCCGTTTCAGTGCCGGGTGGTAGCTTGAAGCCGCCAGCAGCGCGGGGTCATGGTTGCACTCGAGCAGCACCGCATGGCAACCCTGCAAGTGCTCCAGCACATGGTCCGTGGCGTGCCCGAGGTCGGTCAGTATGCCGACGCGCCTGTCTCCGTCGCTGCAACGCAGTTGCAGCGGCTGGCGCGCATCGTGTGGAACCGTGAACGGGCACACCTGCAAGGCGCCGACTTCCATCGCCACCGTATCGCCCGCCAGGCGCAGCAGGCCATGCATATCCGGGCTTCCGATTGCGGCGTAGCTGCCGGGGCTCATCCACAGCGGAATCTGCTCGCGCAAGGCCAGCGCGCAGGCGCTGCCTACATGGTCGGAGTGCTCGTGCGTGACGAACACCGCGTCAATGTCGTGCGCGCACAGCCCCACACGCGCCAGACGGAAATCGAGTTGCTTGAGATTGAAGCCACAGTCCACCAGCAAGCGGCTGGTATGGAGTCCGTTCGACGATTCGACTACGGTTGCGTTGCCCGAGCTGCCACTGCCAAGGCTGACAAAACGCAACATGCGCGACGTCTTACTTGAGGTCTTCCACGATGACGTTCACGATGCGTTGGGCGCTCGGCGATGTGTCCGGCGCGCCGGTGGCATTCAGCACAGAGACCACAGACGCATTGGCCTGGCTGCGCACGACGATGCGGTACTTCTGCGGCGTGTTGCCTTTTGCCGCGCTGCTGAATATCCGGGCGAAAAAGCCTGGCTCGGATTTGTCGGCATTGGGCTCCACATACCGCACAAAGTAGGTCCCTTGTGCCCTGTCGCGGTCTTCGACGGTGAATCCGGTGCGGTCGAGCGACAGCCCGACGCGGCGCCACGCGCGGTCGAAGTCTTCGTCGATCAGAACGACCGGCGCCCCATTGGCCGTGGAGGCACGCGAGGTCGGCTTCAGTACACCCGCTGCGGTTACCGCTTTGGCCTGTTCCTGGCTCACACCCAGGCGCACCATCAGGCGACGCAGGAATTCATTCTCCAGGTCCGGATCCGCCGCGCGCGGTTGCCAGACTGTGCCGGAATTGCCCGAGGTGTACACCTCGACCATGCCGCGATGGCTGATGTATATCTCGGTGTCGCCATTGGCTGAACGCTCGAGCCGGGTGCGGAACTTGTCGCGTTCGCCGGTCGAGTACAGCGTGTCAAACAGCTTGCCGATCGACTCGCGAATGAAGTCCTTCGGGA
>JANNDB010000153.1:0-9143 GCA_031387285.1 Betaproteobacteria bacterium
CCACGTGCACACCCTTGCCAGTCAGCGCGTTCAGGTAAACCGGCAAGGTGGCGGTCAGCGTCTTGCCTTCGCCCGTGCCCATTTCCGAAATCTTCCCGAAATGCAACGCCATGCCGCCGAGCAACTGCACATCGAAATGGCGCATCTTCATGACCCGCTTGGAACCTTCGCGCACCACGGCGAAGGCCTCGACCAGCAGATCGTCGAGCGACGCCCCGGCAGCCACGCGGTCCCGGAACTCCTGCGTCTTGGCGCGCAGGGCATCGTCGCTCAGGGACTCGAGCGCCTCCTCCATGGCATTGATCTTGGCAATGCTGCCGCGGTACTGCTTGAGCAGGCGGTCATTGCGGCTGCCGAATAACTTGGTCAGGAAGTTGGTTGCCATGCATGCGGGACTGCGCCATCACCCGGAACCGGAGAATGGTGCAGCGCAATCCTTTGTTTCAAACAGATTGTGGAGATGGGGCTGCCACTGGCGATAAACAAGCACGCTCGGGCTTCTCGCCGGGGAAACCGGAGCGACGATTTTACCTGCGCGGCGTCGCTGGCTTGGCAGGCCGGGCAGCAGCCGTGTTGCGACCGCCCGGGCTGCCCGCGCTCGCCACCTGGCGCGCGGCCAGATTGCTGCCCGCGTCCAGGAATTTTTGCGGATCCTGCGGGATGCCCTGCACCAGCACCTCGAAATGCAGATGCGACCCGGTAGAGCGCCCCGTGGAGCCCACATTCGCAATATGCTGCCCACGCTTGACCAGGTCGCCCTTCTTCACGTACACGGCCGAGGCATGCGCATAACGGGTGATCAGCTCGTTGCCATGGTCTATCTCCACCATGTGTCCGTATGCGGGGTGGTACTCCTGGGTCACCACCACGCCACCGGCCGCCGAAAGGATGGGGGTGCCGTTGTCAGCTTGAAAATCAAGCCCGGTGTGCAGCGCCGAACTGGCGGTGATCGGGTCAATACGCCAGCCAAATCCGGAGCCCAGATTGCCACCGGTCACAGGCCTTTGGGTCGGAACCATCATGCTGCGCATCTTCTGGTCGAACAGGCGCGACTCCAGCACCGTCAGCAGATCGGTGCGCTGGTCGGTCAGGCGCGCCAGGTCGTCCAGCGTCACCTGCAGTTCGTCCATGGACAGTGGCCGCCCCGAAACCAGGGCGCCGCCCTGCCCCGGCTTGGCCTTGATTTCCGCCGGATTGATACCCGCCAGACCCGAAACCCGCTCACCCAGCGACTCCAGCTGGGTCAGCTTGGCCTGCATCTCACCGAGCTTGCGGGCCAGCGCGTCCAGGTTCTCCCGCATGAAGCGGTCACGCTGCTCAAACTCGTCCTTGACAACCAGGCGCACCAGCGAGCCGACCACCGGCCAGCCTTCCCGCGCGCCCTTGAGAAAGACCCAGTGGTACAGGGCAGCGGCAACCACCATCAGTGCCAGCGACAGGGCCAGCCCCGCCAATACCAGGCGCGTGCCGCTCAAGTGCACGGCGCGGCTCTTCGCCATCCAGGCATCCGTGATAATCAAGTGCATTCCATACCCCCCACGATGACGGGCCCTTTGCAACGCCGGATCAACACCGCCGTCTCCATTCTGCAGGCCAGCATGGATTCTCCGACATTGGCGCGCCTGGCGGAACTGGGGCGCGATTCAAGCGCCCGCCTGCAGGCGATCGCCCCGTCACTTCCGGCCGGGCTGCGCGACTCTGTGGTGGCCGGGCCGATCGAAGGACCATCCTGGTGCCTGCTGCTCGACAACAGCGCTGCGGCTGCCAAATTGCGCCAGATGCTGCCGTCCCTGATCACCATTTTGCGCTCCAAAGGCTGGGAGGTAGAGACCATACGGCTGAAAGTGCAGACGCGTCCGCCTCATCGCACCGGCGCCTGAGCGCCTGCGGCGCGGCGCCCCTGCATCAATACGACTTGGGCTGCCCCAGCACCTTTTCAGCGATAAAGCTGAGTATGAGTTGCGGCGACACCGGCGCGATGCGTGGCAGCATCGACTCGCGGAAGTACCGCTCCACCTGGTATTCCTTGGCATAGCCCATGCCGCCATGGGTCAGTACTGCTGTCTCGCAGGCCCGGTAACCCGCCTCAGCGCAAAAAAACTTGGCCGCATTCGCTTCAGCACCACACGGGCGACCCTGATCATATAGCCAGGCCGCTCGCTGGTACAGCAAGGTAGCCGCCTCCAGGTCGACCCAGCGTTCGGCAAGCGGGTGCTGAATGCCCTGGTTCTTGCCAATCGGGCGGTCAAACACCACGCGCTGACCCGCGTATCGGGCAGCCCGCTGCAGCGCCACGCGCCCCAGTCCGGTGGCTTCGGCGGCAATCAGGATCCGCTCCGGGTTGAGGCCGTTCAGGAGGTATTCGAAACCCCGTCCTTCCTCGCCAATGCGGTCTTCAAGAGGTATTTCCAGCCCATCGATAAACAACTGGTTGGAGTCGACCGCCTTGCGCCCCAGTTTCTCGATCTCCCGCACCTCGATCTTGCTGCGGTCCAGATCGGTGTAGAAGAGGCTAAGGCCAAACGACCGGGACGCGCCCGCGCCTGGCGGCGTGGTGCGCGCCAGCAGCAGAATCTTGTGCGCCACCTGCGCCGTGGAAATCCAGACCTTCTGGCCATGCACCACATACCGGTCCTTCTTGCGCACGGCCATGGTCTTCAAGGCCAGCGTGTTCAGCCCGGTGTCGGGCTCGGTCACACCAAAGCAGGCTTTCTGGTCGCCACGGATGATCGGCGGCAACCAGCGCCGCTTCTGTGCGTCGGAGCCGTGCACGACCACCGGGTGCAATCCAAACACGTTCATGTGAATGGCCGAAGCGCCAGACATGCCCGCACCCGACCCGGAAACCGCCTCCATCATCACCGCGGCCTCCGATATGCCCAGCCCCGCTCCGCCATACTCCACCGGCATGGCAATGCCCAGCCAGCCTGCCTTGGCCATGGCTGCATAAAAATCATGCGGAAACCCACCTTCGCTGTCCCTCGACAGCCAGTAGGCGTCTGGGTACCCGGCGCACACGGCAGACACTGCGTCGCGAATGGCGATCTGGTCGTGGGTGAGGTCAAAATTCATGGATGGGCCGTGATGCGTCCGTGCAGGCGACCTGCCTGATCTGACAGGGTAGGAATTGCCTCAAGAGTCGTTTTACAGGCTTGTCGCGCGCCCTGGCACGCGACGCGAAACCCGTTGAGATTGTCGGAACCACACAATGCCTTGAAACCCGCATGGCTGCTCGTTTTCATGGCTGAAAAAGTGGATTTGTACCCCCTTTCTGTACCCCCGAATTGCCTTTGATACCCCCCAGCGCAGATCGATTGGGCCACCTGTCGACCCGACAAACAATAGTTTGGGTTGCCAAAGTAAGCTGAGTGCAGGCCACTACCGAGCGCCCCAAGCTTCCAGCCGCCAACGTCCCAACCGATGAAGTACACGGGTGCCTGCAATGCGCTGTTCATACCAATCAAATCCCGCCCGTCAGCAGTTCACTCA
Source organism: Betaproteobacteria bacterium (assembly GCA_031387285.1). Classification (GTDB taxonomy): domain Bacteria; phylum Pseudomonadota; class Gammaproteobacteria; order Burkholderiales; family Burkholderiaceae_C; genus CAISIP01. The sequence continues at coordinate 3,490 of JANNDB010000153.1, forward strand.
TGTTGGCCTGATTACGGGCTCGGTTTTCAGTGTGGCCGGGCTTGTTCGGTCACAAAACATCCTCCATCACTTCCCAAGTGCCACCTTTGGCCGGGCCTACGCGGCGGATGCAACCGGCTTCGCGCAGGGCTTTCAAGTGCTTTTCGACACCGCTGGTGGAGGCCATGCCCACTTCGGATGCAAGCGCTGCGGTGCTGATTTGCGGGTTGCGGCGCATGGCTTGCATCAGTGCCAGGCGGGTAGCGGTGGCTTTTTCACCCCACTTTTCACCCCACTTTTCACCCCTCGCCGGGGGCCTGGCGGGCGCAAACGCAAACGTCACCCACACCCCGCCGTCCGCCAGTTGCAAAACAGGTGCATGCAAACCGGCATCCAGGCAGGCTTGCACCATGCGCTCAATACCGCGGCCCCAAGACTCGATCTGCCCACCCCGGAAAAAAGCATTCGCCACGTCCGGGTTAAACGGTGCCGAGGCGTGCTTGCCCAGCAAGCGTTCCACCGTCCATTCAGGCGACAAACGGCCCGAGTTCCAGATCATCAGCCTGCCGGCGTACACGCTGATCTGGATCGGCGCGCCACTGGTGTAGTCTCTGTGCACCACCGCGTTGAGCACCGCCTCGCGCAGCGCGGGCAGGGGCACCGGCCAGGTTTCCACGCGCTGCAAACCGTCGTAGCTGATCAAAGCCTTCATGTATTTGGCTTGCAGCACCTCAATGGTCTTGTTCACCTGCACCAGCAGCGGCCCGTTCACCTCGTCTTGGTAGAGCAAATCGGCATTGCTCTCAAAGAAACCAATCTTCACAAACGCACCGGTAAACCAGCGCCCCGGATCGGCATGGAACAGCAGCGCCGTGGCACGCTTGCACACGCCGTCTTCCAGCAAATGCAGGCGCTCCAATAGCGCAGCGTCAGGCTCTTGCAGCGTGGCCTCTGGCAGCCGCTGGCTGCGCACGGCCTGCTGGCGAAACAAGGCCAAGGCACCCGCGTCCAGGTCGGCCACCTTCAGGCCGGGCAGCGCCACGCCATCCCAATGCAGCCCCTGCTTTTTCAGCAAAAAGTGCGACAGCGCCGCACCTTTCAGCTCCTGCTTGGTGCTGCCGCTGCGAAAGTGGTATTCGCCCTTGTAGCTGATGGGGTTGGGGTAAGGTTCCACCCGAATCTCCAGCAGCTCATTGCCGCCCTCAATCAGCAGATTCACATCCACCATGATGCCCAGCACGTCGCGCACCTTGTTGGGTATTTCTTCCAACAGCCGGGCGGCGTTGGCCACGCCCACCGCCTGGCCTTGGTCGTTACGCCCGATGACCAGCGTCCCGCCCTCGGCATTGGCAAAGCCGCACACCCAGCGCATATAGTCGTCGCGCCAGGACTCTTTCCACTCGGTGTTTTGGTTTTCTTTCATAGCAGCCGGATTCTGCCGGTCAGCAGCTCCTGCATCATGGCCTGTTTGAGGGCTGGGGTCTTGCTGCGGCGGGCTTGCAGTACAGCGAGTTCGGTGTCCAAGTCGGAGAGGACGGTGGCGATGGCGGTTTGCTCGGCTTCCAGTTCGCGCTGCTGGTGGGTTAGCGCCGGGCGCCCTGGGATACGCAAATATCCATCACGCCCGCGGTGGCCCAGGAACAAGTGGGCCAATTCATGGGTCAGAGTCGAAAACTGCACGTTGGGGTCGTGGTTCTTGTTCACACCCATTTTGTAGCTGGCCGGATCGCTTGCCTTGGCTGGGCGCTTGACCAACTCAATGGAGCCGGCATTGCGGTCTCCAACATCCAACTTGGTGCAAGCAATGTTCTTCTTGGCAAGGTAGCGCTCATAGCGCGCGAGTGCAGGCTGATCGATGTCACCGGTTGCGGCGAACGCCATGACACCGTCGGGGATTGGGTCGTCGGCCGTATCCATCAGGTCATATACAAGGGCTACTGGTCCAAAGGGCCAAAGTATCAGCAGCGGCCTTGCGCCATGTTTAATTGTTCTGCCGAATGTCTCCCTCCAGTCACGGGCGGATGCCGCGTGGTTCAGCCCCGGCCTTTGAATCTGCAAGAGCAAGGCGTTGAAGGGGGCAAAGTTGCGCAGACGGACCGCGAAATCGAGCAAATTCTTGTAATCTGAGCCTTTGCGGTACAGACGTGAATCTTCAAGCAACTGGTCCAGCAGGGACCGGGCGACATCTGTGTCGGTGGGGCTTGCTGTCGCTGCCTGGTTCACTTTTGCCCTTGAATATTCTTGTTGGGACCATCGTACGGGCGTTTTTGCGAAACAGATCAGCCGCTTCGGCATTTATTCAGCGACCCGGCGCGCGGCAAGTCCGAGGCCCAATTTCGTCGATGCGTGGAATAAGCTGACTGTCATGTCAACCGGCAAAAACGCAGACTTCGACCCCGGACGCACCTGGTACCTCAGGATGCATGTGGGTCGAAATCGAAGAATGTCCAAAGGCATCGAATCGCTGGTCTCCCGTTTGCCGCAGTAGCTGCCGCCGTCATGGACAAGTCTAGGCATTTACCAATGAAAAAGGCCCCCAAGTATTTGTCCTTAGAGGCCTTTACATGAAGCACTGGTGCGATTGTCGGAATCGAACAACGCCTTGAATCCCTTATGGATGCTATGGTTCTTGATTTTGAATGTCGTTCTGTTCCCCGGTTTGTTCCCCGGTCTCTCCTTTGATACCCTAGCCAGATGTACCCCCGCGTCGCCTTTGATAGCCTGCGGCTCTGCAGACTCCCGGATGTTCCGAGGGGTTAAAAGGGCGCTTACGATGCATGAGCCTTGGGCTGGTCGGCCCGAACAACAAAAAAGCGGCCTGAAGCCGCTTTTCTGGCTGTCGGAAGGTCTGTCCGTTCAGGCCAAGCGGCGCCGTGCAAAGCCGGCAGTGGCGAGTGCCAAGCCCAACAGAGCCATTGTGCCCGGCTCGGGGACGGTGTTGTCGACAGGCGACCCTACTGCGAAGCCCTGAAAGCCGGGATTGCCAGACCGGTAAATGTTGTCGCCAAGAGTATAGGCAAGTTCCGCACCGTTGACGTCATGATTCACAGCGAATACAAGCCAAGGGATACTCGTAGGTGCATCGATTTCATCGCTTATCGCGCGGAATCCGCTCAACGACGTACCGGGCAGTAGGGTGTTTGGGTTCGCCGCTAAGTTGATCCAAGTGTTGTCATAAATAATCGGGTTTGCCGGCTGTGGCCCAGGCAACCCAGTAGCGTCGTAGTTAACCCACGGGATGTATCCAGCAGGTGAACCAACGTTATTGGTATTGCCCAAGCGGATACCCCCAAAGTACAAACTCCAATTGCCAGCCTGGGTAATGTTGTTGGTGAAAGTGAAGTCCACCAACCAATTACCCGCCGAACCGCTATAGGTATAGCTGGCGTCTACCGGGTAGGCCCGCGCGGCGCCAGTTGCCATCATCAAAGCAGAAAAGGCCGCAATCAACAGGAATTTCAAACTTGTTTTCATTGTTACAACCGTCGAGTTAGTGTTACAAAAGGCAAGAGCAAACTACGTGCCAAGCAAAAAATACTAACGAAATCAACCGTATACCAGTCGGCCTGCGAGAAATATACTTCCAAATGGAAAGTATTCCGACACTGACTGGAGCAGAACATCAAAAAACCCGCAATGCCATCAAGCGTTGCCTCAATGCCTTGGACTTGACCCGTGTCGCTGTACGCCGGCCGGCCGAGGTCTGAGTTCCTGGACAGCGCTGTCGTGGCTTGCGGGAGTGATATTGAATTGGCACCTTCGATCAGGCGATAGGAGTACATCGCGGCAATCCTCCGTCATCGCTCGGATTGTTTGCGCGGTCGCTGCCGTAGTGGCGAAGACAAGAGCTAAGGCCAAGACTCTTTTTGCCATTTGCTGTCGGCTATTGCGCACCCACATCCGGTGTTGTGCCTTTCGATTGGGCCTTTGACACCGAAACCAGCATTCATTGACACGCGCCGCAGATCTATTGGGGCTTGTTCGGCACACCTTCCTGAGTTGATCGCCGTCACCGCATCGGCAATTGGCGTGGCGGCCCAGCTTTCGCGCTCATGTCCGGCCCCACCGCGACCCATTAGCTGAAAGAATCCACAATTCGATCCGCCACGTCGTTGATTCCTTCCAATCGCCCGATGGCAAGTCCCAGCTTCGCCGCCATACCGGCCAGCGAAGCATTCACCAGCGCATCATGCCGGGCCTCCAGCCGCTCGAACGTTCGCCAATGCATACCTTTGGGCTTGTTGCCGTGGCCATTGAGAATGCCCGCCTCCCAGCGCAGCCGATCCCGCAGTTTGTCGGCCTGCCGCGATGCCCGGTCGTCTGGGGTTTCCCGCTGGCATTTGTAGGCCAGTCGGTGGCAGTGCCTGCACGCATACACCTTGCCTCCGTACAGCACCGCCACGCGCCGGCCGCAGCCCTGCGCCGGGCAATGCCACCAGGCTCGCTCACCGCCATAGTTGCAGGGTGTCCAGGTCAACCGCACCGGGTAGCTCATATGCTCCCACTCGCCGCCATGCTCTCGCTGCCGGTAACTCAACGTCACCCTGCCATGCTCGGTGCGAATGTTGATGGTTCCTGCCGGCTCGCTGCCGCGCGTCCATTGCCAGTGGAAATGCTGCCCCGGCGTCAAGCGCCCTGCACGGTGCAGATACCGCACGTCCAAGCGCAGCATGTCGCCGGTGCATTGCTTGCCGCCGTGCCTGCCGCTTCCAAAACCGCCCATGTCTTGCCCTCCGCGTCCGGGGTTTTCCGAAATCATCAATCAGAAATGATCAATCCTTACCGCTAGATTCCGGGGCATTCGGCCCTGCAAGCCGCGCCGGTGCTAAGTTTTCGAGTATTTCCGGGGTGCTGATTCGTTGCTGTAATTCCGCCGCGACAAGCGCCCGGATATGGTCTTCTTGCGGGTCGTCGCGGTGCGTTCCGGGGTATTTGTGCCGGTCAATGATGGGTTTTGCGAGTCGATTCACCACCGGATCAGCACCGCTCAATTGCTGCACGACTACGTTTAGCGGTGTCGGTGCGTCACCCTTGGGCCTACCCATCAGGTACTGGGCCAGCCAGGTGCGGGCCTGCATGTTGCCCGCTTTGGCCTCTTGCACCGCGCTGGCAACGACAGTGCGCCAATCATCCAGCGTTACCGCGTCCAACAGTACCGCCATGTAGTCGCGCTCCGTTCGCCGGTGCGTCGCCGTGCCTTGGATCAATTGAACCGGTTTACGCCGTCCCATGTTCGCCCCCTTGGTATGAAACCTGAATCGCATCCGCATAACCCGCGCACCGCTGCAACAGGTTCACCAGCTCCGGGGCTAGCTGGGCATCCCGCGAACGGATCGCAACGCCGGCGCGCCGCCAATTGCCGCAGCGCCAGCCGCCCGCCCGGTGCAGGTGCATGCACTCCAGACACTGCCGCCGGTCGTCCCCCTCACGGTCCCGGATCACCAGCCGGTCCGCCATCCGCTCGCCGGCCGCCAGGTCTAGCCCCTTGTCGGTGAAGTGCGCCAGCCTTGCCGTGAACGTATCAATCTCCGCGCCATTCATCACCGGGCTATGCGGCCAGGCCCATCGATCCGGGTCCGGTGCTGGGTCGATTGCCGGCGTCGCGCCACCCGTGATTTTTTGGATATGCCCGCCCGGGGTGCCTACGAAACCTACGAAACCGGGTTTTGTAGGTT
>JANNDB010000487.1:0-2575 GCA_031387285.1 Betaproteobacteria bacterium
AAGCCGGGCGCAGCGGCAGTCTGATCTTCGTCGGCGTGCGCCACGAACTGCGGCGCAACGGCACCGAGGGCATTGCCCTGACGGAGAACCAGCACATCGTCTACCGCGCCACCGCCACCGCGGATGACGTGCCCCCGCCACCCACGGCAGCGCCAGCCAGCTCACAGTGGGAGCGGCGCATCGTTCCCGACGACGTGTTGCTGTTTCGTTATTCGGCGCTGACCTTCAACGGCCACCGCATCCACTACGACCGCAAGTACGTAACCGAAGTGGAAGGTTACGGGGGACTGGTGGTGCATGGTCCCTTGATCGCCACGCTGCTGATGGATCTGCTGCGGCGCGAGCGGCCCGAGGCCGTGGTGCGAACGTTCAGCTTCAAGGCGGTGCGCCCCACGCTCGACACGCACCCCTTCAGCGTACACGGGCAGCCGTCGGAGGACGGAAAGAGTGTGCACCTGTGGGGCAAGGACCATGCGGGCTGGCTCACGATGGATGCGACGGCCACGCTGGGTTGAGCGCGGCACTTCAATCCAGTAACGACTCCAGGAGATTTTCAAATGATCGAACACCATATTGACATTCCCACGGCCGACGGCCAGATGAATACCTTTGTTGTGCACCCCGAGGAAGGCGGGCCACATCCGGTCGTGCTGTTCTACATGGACGCGCCGGGCAAGCGCGAAGAGCTGCACGAGATGGCGCGGCGCATTGCCGCCGTGGGGTACTTCGTCGTGCTGCCCAATCTGTATTACCGGCGCGAGCGCGATTTCTGGCTGAAGGAGCGTACCGAGGAGGCGATGGCCCACATGTTCAAGCTCATGGGCACGCTCGACGCCCGCACAACGGAATGCGACACGGGCGCGATGTTGCGCTTTGTCGAGATATTGCCAGCGGCCGACGCGCGCCGTGTGGGGGCTGTGGGTTATTGCATGAGCGGCCCGTTTGTGATGTGGGCGGCGGCAGCCTTCCCCGACCGGCTGCGTTGCATCGCTTCCATCCACGGCGCGAACATGGCGACCGCGGCGCCCGATTCACCGCACCGCATGGCGCCGAAGATCCGCTGCGAGAGTTACTTCGCCTGTGCCGAGATCGACAAGTGGGCGCCACCGGCCGACATCGCCCAGTTGCAGGAAGCTCTGCAGGCGGCAGGCACGCCGCACCGCATCGAGTGGTACCCCGAGGTGGAGCACGGCTTCGTGTTTCCGAAGCGCGCTGGCATCTATAACCTGGCCGCGGCGGAGCGGCACTGGGAGCGGCTGTTTGGCCTGTTTGCGCGCAACCTGCAGGCGGCTTGAAAGATTGCGCAGTCCAGGCAACAACAGCCTGGGCGTCGCTCCTCAAACCAGGGGATTGACCGTATTCAGATTCTTGAAGCGACCAAAATCGCGATCGGCGCTCCAGAGCACTGACACGCCGTGCTCAATGCAGATGGCGGCAATGCGGGCATCGTGAAACTGACCGCTTTGCAGCTTGGACTTGAGCGTGAGTTCGCACAGAATGCGCCAATGTTGCGGGCCGCTGTGCAAGACCTGCGCTTGTGGCGAAGCCAGCCAGGCGTCGACCTGTGCCAGCGCCTGGGTACCCGTGCTGGCCGGCCGGAATATCTTGGGGTTCGTGACGACCGCCATGAACTCATGCAGGCAACTCACCGGGATGCCCCAGCGCCGGGAGCCTTCGGCCAGTGAGCGCATGCACTCCCTGGCAGGAGCGTGGAAGGGCGATTCGCCCCGGTGGGCATACACCAGGACGTTGGTGTCCACGGCGATCATCGGTGCGGCCGCGTAATCCGTTCAATGACGTGGGTTTCTTCCAGTTCCTGCCAGCGCCGCGGGTCGGGGATCAGCATGTGCTTGCCGCGCACGCTGGCGTCGCCGAGTTTGAAAGCGGGTTTGGCGCCCGTGGCGGAGTCTGCCACGACACGCTGCAGTCCTTCTTCGACAATGGCGCGCAAGGTGGTTTTCCGCTGATGCGCGAGGTTCTTGGCGGACAGGAACAACGCGTCGGACAACTCGATGGTGGTCTTCATATGGGCACCCATATGGATGGATATGGGTGTATTGTAGGCACTCCGTATCATTCCAGCAGCGTGACGGGAATGGCGCGCTGCTGTCCCTGGTGCACCGGGAGGCCCTAGCCGCGCCGCCTCTTGTCGGCGTACATCGCGGCGTCGGCGCGGTGCGTCAGTGACTCGACGCTGTCACCGGCAACGGCCGCCGCCACGCCCACGCTGATGCTGGCCTGCAGGCCGGGCGCAATGGCTGCCCAATCCCAGGCCCGCACTGCGGCGCCGATACGCGCGCAAACCTGCTCGGCCACCCGCAACTCGGCGTTCCTGAAAACAATCACGAACTCGTCGCCAGCCAGACGCGCAGCCAGATCGTTCTCGCGGATATGCGATTTGAGAATGTGGCCGATGCGCTTGAGCACCGCGTCTCCCACCTGGTGTGAGAAACGGTCGTTGACCTGTTTGAACTGGTCCACGTCGATCAGTGCCACGCACGGTGGGAGTCCACGCTCCTGCCCGCTGCGCAACAGTTCGCCGGCGTATTGCTCGAAGTGGCGCCGGTTCGGTATG
>JANNDB010000494.1:0-2117 GCA_031387285.1 Betaproteobacteria bacterium
AGGGCCACGCCGTTGACCGCCATGTAGGCGGCGAACACCTTGCCGCGGTACTGGCTCGTGGCGACCACGTTGAGCCAGCTCTCGACCACGATGTACAGGCCGACCAGGCAGACGCCGGTGACAAAGCGTACCAGACCCCAGAACCAGGGGTTGGTCCACAGGGCGTGCAGGATAGGCAGTGTGGAGGCGATGGACGCCATGGCGGCAAACGCACGGATGTGCCCCACGGCGCGGATGATCGCCGGACAGGCGTAAGTGCCGTAGACGAAGCCGGCGAAGTAGGCCGACATCACCAGGCCGGTGACCAGGGTGGAGAATTTGGCCGCCCCGGCTTGCAGGCCGACCGCCGAGAACAGCAGCCCGGTACCGACGACCAACAGGCCGACGCCACTCAGCAGTGCGAACAGGGGGAGCCAGAGCTTGCGCATGTACGGATCTCGGAAGTGGGCGCACGGTAGCACACCGGCTTGCCAGCCGATGGCGCGATTGCGACCTGCGCGTGCCAGAGTCTTTGCGGCGCGTTGGCCGGCGCCGGTCGCGACGGCATCCGTCGCCTGGCGTCAATACAAGGTCGTACCCAAGCGAAACCAGGCGGGACGGCACAGGTACAGTCGGCGTGCCCAGCAAGGAGTCCGCCCATGCTTCGATCCGCACACCAACAGGCCCGCATCGATCTCGCCGCCGCGTTTCGCTCGGCAGCGCGCCTGAACCTGCATGAATCGATTGCCAACCACTTCAGCGTGGCGGTGTCGGAGGACGGCCGCCAGTTCCTGCTCAATCCGGTGGGCCGTCATTTTTCGCGCATCCGCGCCAGCGAGTTGTTGCTGCTCGACGTGGACAACCCCGATACCCTGAAAGGCCCGGACGCTCCCGACCCCACGGCCTGGTTTCTGCACGCCGAACTGCACCAGCGCCTGCCGCAGGCGCGCTGCATCCTGCACACCCACATGGCCAACGCGACAGCGCTGAGCTGCCTGCTCGACTTCGAATTCCTGATGCTCGACCAGAACGCCTGCCGCTTTCACCGGCGCATCGCCTACGACCGCCACTACAGTGGCATGGCACTGGAGGCGTCGGAAGGCCAGCGTGTCGCGCAACTGATGGGCCCGGACAAGAGCGTGCTGTTCATGGGCAACCATGGCGTGATCGTGGTCGCGCCCAGTATTGCCCAGGCTTTTGACGAGCTGTATTACCTGGAAAAAGCAGCCCAGGTGCAGCTGCTTGCCATGTCGACCGGACGGCCGCTGGCGGTGTTGTCCGATACCGTGGCCTCCCAGGTGGCGGCACAGTGGAACGACTATCCGACACCGTTTTCCGATCAGCATTTCGGCGAACTCAAGCGCATCCTCGACCAACACGAACCAGACTACAAGACATGAACAACCACGTCATCATTACCTGCGCCGTCACTGGTGCCGGCGACACCGTCGGCAAGAACCCGCATGTGCCCGTCACCCCCACGCAGATCGCCGCCGCGGCGGTGCAGGCCGCCAACGCCGGCGCCACGGTCGTGCATTGCCATGTGCGCGACCCCGAGACCGGCAAGGGCAGCCGCGATCCGGCGCTCTACCGCGAGGTGATGGAGCGCATCAAGTCCAGCAACGTCGATGTGATCGTCAACCTCACCGCCGGCATGGGAGGCGACCTGGACATCGGCCCGGGCGAACGGCCCACCGATTTCGGGCCCAACACCGATCTGGTCGGCCCGCTCACACGCCTGGTGCATGTGGAGGAATTGCTTCCGGACATCTGCACGCTCGACTGCGGTACGCTGAACTTCGGCGACGGCGACCTGATCTATGTGTCGACACCGGCCGCGCTGCGGGTTGGCGCCCGGCGCATCACCGAACTCGGCGTGAAAGCCGAACTCGAGTGCTTCGATACCGGCCATTTGTGGTTCTCTAACCAGATGATCAAGGAAGGCCTGCTGAAGGACCCGCTGTTCCAGCTCTGCCTGGGCATTCCGTGGGGCGCGCCCGCCGATACCACCACCATGAAGGCGATGGTCGACAACCTGCCCGCGGGCGCCACCTGGGCTGCATTCGGCATCGGCCGCATGCAGATGCCGATGGCCGCGCAGGCCATCCTGCTGGGCGGCCATGTGCGGGTCGGGCTGG
>JANNDB010000512.1:0-4520 GCA_031387285.1 Betaproteobacteria bacterium
CACGCTATCCAGATAGAAGAAGGTGCGCTTGGCTGTATCACTCTCGCAGAAGAACGCCAGGTTCAGCATGCAGGAGAGATTGGGCATGGCTGGCATCTTGATGGACTCCACGGCGGCGCAATCGAACACCTGGTCATTGCACTGGAAGCCAAGCCAGCACATTCGCTCCAGATCGAAATCGAAACGCAGGTAGTGCCAGTTGATCTTCGTCGGTATCTCGTTGTAGCAGAGGTCCTGCTTCGCGCCCGCAATATCCTCCCAGTCGTTCGGAGAGAGATGGTCGTGCGTGACGGTTTCGCTGCGTCCGCCGATTGCGCGAAACGGCGTGCTGCGCTGCTTGAACTGCCACTGGTGCCGGCGCTCGCCGTCCAGCGTATTGAGGTAGCGCAGATGCGGCATCACGCGCTGCTTGCCATCCTGCAGGTCGAACAACAGGCCGACGGTGCGCACGTCGCGGTCGGAGAGCTTGAGTTCGTTGGCCTCGGGCTTGAAGGCGAAGTAGGTCTCGACACGGATGCGCGAGGCGCGCCGGAAGGTGACACGTTTGATCGCGGTGTTGCGCTCACCTGGCACCGCACGCGTGGCAATCTTCAAGGCGTAGGTGCCGTCAAAGGAACCGTGCGTACCGCTGTCCCAGTGCGTGATCTGGCTCAGCATGGGCTGGGTATGGCGCGCGTAGGAGCGCGTCATGGTCTCCAGCGAGTCCTCGTAATTGCCGACCAGGCAGGTCCAGCCGTTCATGCCATTGTCGAAATCATCGAAATACAGGATGCGCCCGAGCGGGTCAAAACGAGACAGGCGCGGGTCGCAGTGCACGGCATGGGGAGGTGTCATGGAGGCTTATCCTTTCGAGGCACCGGCGGCGAGGCCGGCAATGAGGTATTTCTGAACCAGCAGCACGAACACGAGGATCGGCACCAGCTGACAGGTGGCCGCGGCAAACAGGATGCCCCAGTCCACACCGTCCACCGCGCCCACCATCTCCGACAACACCAATGGCGCCGTCTTGGCGTCCACTGCGGTGAAGATGAAGGCGAACAGGAAGTCGTTCCAGGCAAACACCATGATGAAGACCGACGTCGCGATCAGGCCGGCGTGGGAGAGCGGCAACACGATGTGCCAAAGGGTCTGCCACATTGACGACCCATCGATGGCCGCTGCCTCCTCGAGTTCGATTGGCAACTGGTCTATGAAGGCCTTCATGATCCAGGTTCCCAGGCTCACGAAGAACGCGCAGTACAAGACCACCAGCACGGTACGTGTGTCATTGAGCATGAGCCAGTTGACCGCGGGAAACAGCGGCAGCGTCAGCACAATGGGCGGCAGCAGGCGCACCAGGATCATGAAGAAGGCCGAAGCCGTCAGCAGCCGGCCCCGACGGCGCGCATAGACATAACCGGCGAGGAAGGAGATCACCAGCGTGAGCGCGGTCGCGCCCAGGGCAATCTCCAGGCTGTTGAGCATATTGTGGAAAAAATCCGGCCAGCGCTTCCACAGGTTCACATAGTTCTGAGTGGTGACGCTGAAAGGCAACAGTCCTCTTTCCGAGAATATGTCGTTGGGCATGCGCAGGGAGGCCAGCACGATCAAGGCAATGGGAAAGGCCGACCACACCAGCACCAGGGCCAGCGCGGCCATGCGCCCTGCGCCCAGCAGCCAGCGCTGGATGCGGCGTACTGCGGACGACGTTTCAGGTGCTGGCATGGGTAAACATGCGCTTGTACATCTGGTGGATGTACCAGGCGCCCATCAGCAGCGAGCCGAGCAGCATCAGCCAGCCGGTTGCGGCAGCGGCGCCAAAGTCCGCGTAACGGAAAGCCTGGCGGTAGAGGTACACCGCCAGCACTTCGGTGGTACGGGCCGGCCCTCCTCCGGTCAGCAGCCAGACCTCCGAAAAAATGCGGAAGGCAAAGATATAGCGGAACACGATGGCCACCAGCATCGCGGGAACCAGCAACGGCAGCGTCACGTCCACAAAGCGCCGCCACGCGCCGGCGCCATCCACCTTGGCCGCTTCATACAGGTCTTGCGGAATGCCCAGCAGCGCCGTGTAGAGGAGGATGAAGGTGAACGGCAGGTGGTGCCAGACCGAGAGCAAAACCACCATGGCCAGGCCGTGGGAAGGCTCCACCGCCCAGTCCAGCGTGGGCAGCCCCACCGTGCGCAGGGCCAGCGTGAGTGGCCCGCCATAGGGCTCCACCATGAACTTCCAGATCACCACGCTGACCACCTCGCTGATGGCATAGGGCGCCAGCACCACGGCGATCATCAGGCGACGCCACGGTATCCACCCGGAAAACAGCATGGCAATCGCCAACGCAAGCAGGAACTCCAGCAGCACCACCACATTCACCACGATGGCGGTGTTGAGCGTCGCTGTCCAGAAATACGGGTCGGCCAGTACCGTGGCGTAGTTCGCCAAGCCGACCCAGACCGGACTGACGCCATAGGTGGAACGCGTCAGGCTCAGCCAGAACACGTACAGCGCGGGCAGCAACAGCAGGACGATCAGCAGCGACTGCGCCGGCAGCAGCATGGCCCAATGGCGGCGCAGGGCATTCACTGCTTGTCGATGCGGTAGCGCTGCACCGCGTCCCAATTGATGTCCACGCCCAAACCCGGGCCATCGGGCACGGGCAGTTGGCCGTCCACCAGCAGCGCCGCCGAACCCACCGGCAGTGTGCACAGTTCGTCGCGCAGCGGGTTGGCAATGAACATGCACTCGAAGCTCGCAAAAGCCGGCATCGCCGCGGCCAACTGCAGGCTGGCAGCCACACAGACCGCGCCCGACCATCCCACGTGCGGCGCGTACGCGACGTGAAACGCCTGCGCCAGCGCGGCGATGTCGCGTGTTTCGCTGATGCCGCCGGCCCGCGCGACGTCGGGCTGGATGAAACCCACGAGCCGCTCCTGCAGCAACTGCGCCGCGTGCTGGGTCGTGTAGTCGCTCTCCCCGGCGGCCAAGGGCACCGACACGCTGCGGCGCAGATAGGCATATCCCGCAATGTCTTCCGGCAACAGGGGCTCTTCGAAGAACCAGTAGCCAAGTTCGTGCAACGCATGACCCACGGCGACCGCCTCGTCCAGTGAATAGGCCCAGTTGGCGTCGGCCGAAAGGCGCATTTCCGGGCCTACGGCCTCGCGCACGGCGCGCGCACTGGCGATGGCGCGCCCCACCGGCAAACCGAGCTTGACCTTGATGGCCCTGAATCCCATCGCCCGCACCTGCCGCGCCTGCTGCTGCATCACGTCGATGTCAGCCCAGTTGACGGATGACGCGTAACAATCCACGCGCGAACGACCCATTCCGCCCAGCAGGCGATGCACCGGTTGCCGTAGTGCCTTGCCCACCAAGTCCCACAAGGCAATATCCACGCCCGCGATCGCCTCCACCAGCATTCCGCCCGCTCGACCCGACAGGGAAGAGCGCATCAGCTGCCACAGGCGCCGGATATCGAACGCACTCTGGCCCAGCAACTTCGGCGCCAGCACTTCATTGATCAGGCTGGCATAGGCGCGGGCTCCGAAGCGCCCCAGGCATTCGCCATAACCCTTGAGTCCGTCGGACGTACACACTTCCACCAGCACGATGGACACCGCACCATAGTCGCCTTGCGAGGTCCGCGTGCCGGCCTGCATGTTGGCGGTCAGGGGTATGGCCGTTACGGCAGAAACTTGAAGTTGCGTCATGTTGATACTGACCTTCGATGGCAGCCTTGGCCGCGGCAAAGGCACGCGGGCACAGGGGATCGCCTCAAGACAACAACTCCTGCACCACCGAAGCATTGGCAAACAGTGCCGGCGCGCCGCCCGAATGGAAGAACACCAGCGGCGCGCTACCCGGCCAGCGACCTTCTTGCAGCTGCACGAGCATGCCGGCAAAGGCCTTGCCGGTGTACACCGGGTCGAGCAGCAGCCCCTCGGTACGGCCGGCCAGCCGGATCGCGTCCACGCCGGCCCGACTGGGAACTCCATAGGCCTCACCGATAGCGCGATCGTCCACCTGGAAGTCGGATTCCTCGACGCGCGTCGCGAGGCCGAGCAATTGGGCCGCAGCATTCGCGCGCTGGGCGATCAACGGCTTCATGAAAGCTGCATCCTTCTGCACAGAGATGGCGACGACCCGGGTTGGCAGACCCAGTGTCTTGAAGGCGAGCGCCATCCCTGCGGCGGTCAGGCCGGAACCTGCGGCGACAAACACTGCTTGCGGAACCATGCCCGCGGCGCCGCATTGCCGCGCCAGTTCCTCACCGGTGGCCACCATCGCCGCGGCGCCCAGCGTGCCGGTGACCCCAGGCAAATGCAGCACGTGCGCCTTCAGGCCGCGCCGGGCGAAATCGGCCACGAACTCGTCCAGCCACACGCGCACACGCGGGTCATACGGGTCGCGGGTGTCGATGAAGCGCAGTTCGGCCCCGAGCAGGGTATCGATGAGGTAGTTGCCCTGCAGCTCTTCCTTGCCAGTTCCGCGCAGCAACAGTCCGACCTGGATACCAAGTCGCGCACCGGCCGCCGCAGTG
>JANNDB010000543.1:0-2272 GCA_031387285.1 Betaproteobacteria bacterium
CGCCGCACGGGGCCTGGGTGCGTTTGCACTACGTCTACCCGTACCCGAGCGTGGACGACGTGGTGCCGCTCATGGCGACCGGCAAGGTGCTGCCGTACCTTGACATTCCGCTGCAGCATAGCCACCCCGATGTACTCAAGCGCATGAAGCGGCCGGCCAGCGGCGAGAGGAATCTGGAGCGCATCCAGCAGTGGCGTGCTGCTTGCCCGGAACTGATCGTGCGCAGCACCTTCATCGCTGGTTTTCCGGGGGAGACCGAAGAGGAGTTCAGGCACCTGCTCGAATTCATGCGCGAGGCGCAGATCGATCGCGCGGGCTGTTTCGCCTACAGTCCGGTGGAAGGTGCGATGGCCAATGCATTACCAGGCATGCTGCCCTCCGAACTGCGCGAAGAGCGCAGGGCGCGCTTCATGGCAGTGGCTGAGGAAGTGTCCGCCAGCCGGCTCAAGCGCCGCATCGGCGCCCGCATGCAGGTGCTGGTCGATTCAGCGCCTGCGCTGGGGCGCCGGGGCGGTGTGGGGCGCAGTTATGCGGATGCGCCGGAGATCGACGGCGTGGTGCGGCTGTTGCCACCGGAGAAAGTGAGCAAGACCTTCAAGGTCGGCGAGTTTACGCAGGCCCGGATCGTTGCCACCCAAGGCCATGATCTGGTGGCTGTGCCGGTTTGACTGCGGTGCGCCGGTACACGATGGGGAAACAAAAAAGCCGCTGATGTTCAGCGGCTTTCAACACAAACAAACTTGGTGCCCAGGAAGGGACTCGAACCCCCACGAAGTTACTCGCTAGTACCTGAAACTAGTGCGTCTACCAATTCCGCCACCTGGGCATCTCAGGAAAGAGAGAGATTGTATCAAGAATATTAACGCTACCAGCGGCTTGCTGGACGAAGTGGAGGGCACCATACAGGGCCACCGCGATGGCCACGGATTCGTGTCCCGGGACGACGGCGAGTCGGACATCTACCTGCCGCCCAACGAAATGCGGGCGGTCCTGCATAAGGACCGTGTGAAGGTGCGCATCGTGCGCAGCGACCGCAAGGGGCGCCCCGAAGGCCGCGTGGTTGAAATTGTGGAGCGGCCCAAGCAGCCAATCATTGGCAGGTTGCTTCAGGAAGGTGGTGTATGGCTGGTCGCCCCCGAGGACAAACGGTATGGCCAGGATGTGCTGATCCCCAAGGGTGCGAACGGCGCGGCCAAGGCCGGGCAGGTCGTCGTCGTCGAGTTGGTCGAGCCGCCCGCGTTGTACGGGCAGCCGGTGGGGCGCGTGAAGGAAGTGCTGGGCGAAATTGACGACCCCGGCATGGAAATCGAGATCGCGGTGCGCAAGTACAGTGTGCCGCACGAGTTCTCCGATGCCTGCATCGCCATGGCGCGCACCTTGCCCGACAAGGTGCGTGCGCAGGACAAGAAAGGCCGCATCGACCTGACCGACGTTGCCCTGGTCACGATCGACGGCGAAGACGCGCGCGATTTTGATGATGCCGTCTACTGCGAGCCGGCGACCCAAGGGCGTGGCAAGACCGCCGTCAAGGGCTGGCGGCTGCTGGTGGCGATCGCCGACGTAAGCCACTACGTCGAGACCGGATCAGCCATCGACGTGGACGCTTATGACCGTGCCACCAGCGTCTACTTCCCGCGCCGCGTGATCCCCATGCTGCCGGAGAAACTCTCCAACGGTCTGTGTTCATTGAACCCCGAAGTGGATCGTATGTGCATGGTGTGCGACATGTTTGTTCGCGCCGACGGGGAGGTCAGCGCCTACCAGTTTTACCCGGCTGTGATGTGGAGTCATGCGCGCTTCACGTACACCGAGGTGGCCGCGATTCTTGCCAACACGAATGGCCCGGAGGCCATGAAGCGCAAGGCCCGGGTGCCCGATTTGCTGAACCTGCACGATGTGTACCGCGCTCTCCTGGGCGCGCGCAACCGCCGTGGCGCGGTGGATTTCGAAACGGTGGAGACCCAGATCGTCTGTGATGAGAGTGGCCGCATCGAGAAGATCGTGCCGCGCACCCGCAACGATGCGCACAAGGTGATCGAGGAGGCCATGCTCGCCGCCAACGTTTGCAGCGCCGATTTCATTCTGCAAAGCAAGCATCCCGGTCTGTATCGGGTGCATGAGGGGCCGACGCCGGAGAAGAAGGAAATCCTGCGCAGCTACCTCAAGGCCACGGGCGTGGGCTTGAGCATCAGCGATGACCCGGCGCCGGCCGAGTTTCAGGCGATTGCGGCAGCCACGCGTGAGCGGCCGGACGCGCAGCAGATCCATTCCA
>JANNDB010000569.1:0-1744 GCA_031387285.1 Betaproteobacteria bacterium
CGAAGCGCCGTTGGTCCCACCTGACAGATTGCGCAGACCAAACAAGGCAATGGCCGTCGCCCAAGCAGGACGCTATTTGTAAGAGCCGGGCTTTCTCGGCACGATGTTGAGCTGCTTGTAGGCAAAGCCGCTGTCGGGCGGGTTGTAGTGGCCGACAAGATCCATGCTGGATTTGTCGTTGATGTCGGCTTCCATGTGTTGGCACCAGTAGGCGGCATTCACGGTCAGGCGACGAAGTCCTTCACTTTGAAAATCCTGCGCGCTTCCCATCGTGACATGGAAGACTCGCGCGGTCTGCCCGGTGCTTCCGGTCCATGTTTTGACCCATGCGACCGGTAGTGGAATCAGCTCGGTATTCACGGCGTCATCGTGTTTGCGTCCCATCAGCGGCTGGCCGTTTACCAGCGGCAGACAGGCTTCGGGCAGGCTGCCGCCTTCCTTGTAGGTCCGATAGACATCCGACGTGCCCCAGATGTCTTTGACCCCTTTCAGGACGGGATGATGCTTGTTCTGTTCGACGATGATGCCGCGAGTGGAATCCTGCTGCCAGCGACCGTGATGACTGCGGAACGAACCACCCAGCACGCCTTCGCCGAAGTCGATTTTCTTGCCATCCTTCTGGTAGTCGAAGCCAATGAAACCATGATTGGCGGTACGAATGCCGATGACCGGTTTCCCGGAATCCAAGTAATTGTAGATGTGCTTCAATTGCTCGGGCGGCAGGGAAATCAAGCGGCTGAACAAGATGACGAGATCGCACTTCTCCAAGTGTTCGAGGCCGGGAATGTTGTGAGTGACCGTCTTGTCCTCCCAGCGAATTTTTTGTGTGGGATCGACGTCGTTGTCCTTGTTCAAACTGAAGAGGACGGTGCAGTGAAACCCATGATGCTTGGCGAGGAGCCTCGCGAGCATCGGCATCGAATACTCGCTGCGGTATTCCTGATCCGCCGCGATCAGGACGATGTGCTTGCCTGCTCCCGGCCCCTGATCACCGGAGTAAGTCAGCCAGAGCGGACTCTCAGGAATCGGATGCTCAGCGGCATTCAATCGGTAGTAATTCCCTTGAAGTGTGATCAACGCG
The DNA here is from genome assembly GCA_031387285.1 of Betaproteobacteria bacterium. GTDB lineage: Bacteria > Pseudomonadota > Gammaproteobacteria > Burkholderiales > Burkholderiaceae_C > CAISIP01. The sequence continues at coordinate 1,082 of JANNDB010000569.1, forward strand.
CCCAGGACGAAAGCGAATAGGACGAAGGGAAAGGCATTTGGTTTCATTGACGGCATTTCCAGTTTGAGCAATCAAGGGGAGTTCGCGAGTCAATTGTCGTGGATCGCTCCGCGATCCAACGCTTCTGATCGCGGAGCGATCAGCGACAATGAGCGGCGTCGCTATCGCGAGGGAATCTCATTGACGGTGTAGAACGCGTTGCGATGCAGCAGTTCTTCCTTGCCGTGCGAACGCAGACGCGCCAAATCCAACTCGTACACAAATCCTTGGTCGAGCTTTTCCAGAGTGACCCTGGCCGAGAGTCCGTCTTCGGCCAGCGCGACCGCTTTCACACCAGGCTTGTGCTGCTCAATTTCCGGCCCGCCGTAGGCACCGTGGTAGGGGTGAGTAAACGCAGAGATCACATAGGAGTCCGTGGAGCGACCGGTGACTTGATCCACGGGTTTGGTGAAGGTGACTTTGAATCCATCCGGTTTGATCGTGATGCGGTTGATCTCGAAAGGCATCTTGCCGCTCCATTCGAGTCGTTCAAGGGCGAATGGCTTGACGCCTCGCACGGGCCAGCCACGGTTGGTGCCGCCGCAAAGCAGCTTGCCGCCGGGGGTGAACTCAACGTTAAGGATGCCGGTCGAAAGGCCCTCGCGGAACGGGTAGCACGCTCCC
>JANNDB010000590.1:0-3592 GCA_031387285.1 Betaproteobacteria bacterium
CGTGATGTGGACACGGTGCGCCACGTCCAACGAACCGCGCGCCTCTACTTTCTGGATCACCGCCAACAATTCGATTGGCTTGATGCTGCCGATTGCCCGCTTCCCCAAATACGGAACGAGGTCTTTTGTGATGTTGCGCCGCTCCCGGACATAGTGGGTGTCGCTCCAATTGGGTTTACCCCGTTCGAGCCAGTCATTTGCCGCAGCCTCCAATGTGTCGCCGGTGCCCACCGATGCCTTCAGCTTTTCAACCTGCCGCGCTTGCAGCGGGTCGATGCCCTGAGACTTTTGCAGCTTTGCCGCGTCACGGGCTTTTCGAGCCGAAGTCAGGGTTACGGCTGGATAGCTGCCCAGGGACATGCGGCCCTCTTTGCCGTCGGCGTACGTTTTCCAGAACCATCGCTTGGAACCTGCCGGGCTAACCTCCAAATACAAGCCCCCGGCGTCGGCAACCCGCTTGCGGTTCTTGCCTGCTGGGCATATCGCGTTACGACATTGGGCATCGGTCAACATGGGGCTTCTCCAGTGGAACCGGGGAACAATTGGTGAAAAATGCTGTTCCCCGGTACTTCGTTCCCCGGTATGTTCCCCGGTTCTGGACTGGCAGTCAATAGTGCCCCATGCCGGTCTTTACTGCGTAAGCACCTGACTTACCAATGAAAATGGCCCCCAAGTGGCTGTCCTTGGAGGCCTTTACATGAAGCACTGGTGCCGATTGTCGGAATCGAACTGACGACCTACCGCTTACAAGGCGGTTGCTCTACCAACTGAGCTAAATCGGCGCACTGGCATTTTACGGGACCGTGCGGACGCAGCGCGGCAGGGCGCACCGAGGCGCTATTTCACGCGCGTCAGGTTTGGCTTGCCACGGGTGGCGCCGGATGGCGCAGGATCGGTCGGCGGCTCGCCACCGGCCGCGGGCACATGGGTGAGGGATGGCCGCTTGGCGTCGATGTCGGCAGCTACACGCAGGGAGGCACCCGCGGGCGGCGGTTCGGTTCTTTCGCCTGTCGCGACCGCAGGCGCAGACGGGAACGCCATGCCCTGGCCGTTTTCGCGTGCGTAGATGGCAATCACCCGCTCCACCGGCACCATGATCTCGCGCGCGGTACCCGCAAAACGGGCATTGAATTCGATGAATTCATTGCCCAGCTTCAAAGCGCTGGTAGCGTCGAAGCTGATGTTCAGGACGATTTCGCCGTCCTTTACATATTCACGCGGAACCAGCACCGAATCGTTGACCTGCACCGCAATGTAGGGTGTCAACCCGTTGTCGGTGCACCATTCGTACAGGGCCCGTATCAGGTACGGGCGGGTTGACGTGGAGTTTTGCGCGTCAATCATCGCAGTACCGGCAGCTTATTTGCGCATCACCTTCTCGGACGGCGTCAGCGCCTCGATATAGGCGGGCCGCGAGAAGATGCGCTCAGCGTATTTCAGCAGGGGGGCGGCGTTCTTGCTCAGGTCTATGCCGTAGTAATCCAGGCGCCACAGCAGCGGCGCAATGGCCACGTCGAGCATGGAGAAACCGTCACCCAGCATGTACTTGTTCTTCAGGAAAATGGGCGCGAGTTGGGTCAGGCGATCGCGGATGTGGGCGCGCGACTTGTCCAGCAGCTTTTCGTTGCCCTTGGCGGCGCGCGACTCCAGCGTGGAGACGTGCACGAACAATTCCTTCTCGAAGTTGAGCAGGAAAAGGCGGACGCGGGCGCGGTCCACCGGGTCGCCCGGCATCAGTTGCGGATGCGGGAAACGCTCGTCAATGTATTCGTTGATGATGTTCGATTCATAAAGAATCAGATCACGTTCGACCAGGATCGGCACCTGGCCATAGGGGTTCATCACGTTGATATCTTCCGGCTTGTTGTAGAGGTCAACGTCACGGATTTCAAAGTCCATGCCTTTCTCGAACAGCACGAAACGGCAACGATGGGAGAAAGGGCAGGTGGTTCCTGAATACAGCACCATCATGGTGGGGGGCTCCTAAAAATCAAAAAGAGTGGGCTGCATCATGGCAAACCCACTCTGAAAACTCAAGCTCCACAGCGATGGCGGAGCCCGGGCGGCGTATGTCTTACTTGACGTCTTTCCAGTAGGCCGCGTTCAGCCGCCATGTGAACACGGTCAGCACCAGCAGGAACAGCATCACGCCCACGCCCACACGGGTGCGGGTGTTCTGGGACGGTTCGCCCATCCATTGCAGGAAGCTCACCAGGTCGCCAACGGCATGGTCATACTCCAGCGGCGTCATGGTGCCAGGTGTGATCTGCTCCCAGCCCTTGAACGCCTTCACTTCATGGCCGTGTTCGGAGGCCATTTCATACACCGGTTGGCGCATGCCTTGCAGCTGCCACAACACATGAGGCATGCCCACACTGGGGAAGGCCAGGTTGTTCCACCCGGTTGCCTTGCCAGGATCCGGGTAATAGGTGCGCAGATAGGTATAGATGTAGTCGGCTCCGCTGCCCTGGCCCGGCGCGGAGCGCGAGCGGGCGATGACTGTCAGATCGGGCGGATTGCCTCCGAACCATTCCTTGGCCTCCTTCGGGTTGATCGATGCCACCATCGTGTCACCCACCCTGTCGGTCGCAAACAGCAGGTTGTCCTTGATCTGCTGCTCGGTCAGGCCAATGTCCTTGAGCCGGTTGTAGCGCATGTACGCCGCAGAGTGGCAGTTCAGACAGTAGTTGACAAACACCTTTGCGCCGTTTTGCAGGGCCGCCAGATCGTTGGTGCGGTTGGGCGCCTTGTCCCACGCTATCGCACCGGCGCTCGAAGCCTGGGCGGCACCCACCCAGCCGGCACAGATCAATACAGTGGCCAGAATTTTTGCGGCGAAACCAGTATTTTTCATTCTTGTGTTCTCCTGCTCAATGCGCCGAAAAGGTCACGCGCTGCGGCACCGGCTTCGGTTCTCCCAATGCGCTCCACCAGGGCATCAGCAGAAAGAATCCGAAATAGAACAGGGTGCCGACTTGTGACACACGGCCACCAATGTCAGACGGAGGCTGGACACCCAGATAGGCCAGAACAACAAAGTTCAGCACGAAGATGCCGTACAGGTACTTGTGCCAACCCGGGCGATAACGGATTGACTTGACCGGGCTGTTGTCGAGCCACGGCAGGAAGAACAGGATGACGACCGCACCGCCCATCACCACGACGCCCCAGAACTTGGCGTCGATGGCGAGCAACATCGCCACCAAACCGGCACCGGCAATCAGGACGACCGGCTTGAGGAAACCGGGCAGGCGTGTCTTGAGAACGATCAGCAATGCACCGGCGATCGCGCAGACCGCAAGCACATATTTCATTTCGTCCGTGATGGCGCGCAGCATCGAGTAGTACGGGGTGAAATACCAGACCGGCGCGATATGCAGCGGCGTCTTCAGCGGGTCGGCCGGGATGAAGTTGTTGTATTCCAGGAAATACCCGCCGAATTCCGGCGCAAAAAACACGATCAGGCTGAACACCATCAGGAACATGCTTACTGCAAACAAGTCGTGCACCGTGTAATACGGGTGGAACGGAATGCCGTCGAGTGGATTCCCGTCAGCGCCCTTGGTGGCCTTGATCTCCACACCGTCCGGGT
>JANNDB010000601.1:0-6680 GCA_031387285.1 Betaproteobacteria bacterium
TCGGCCGTGTTCATGTCGCAGCCGTCGCGCGCGGCATCCACCAGAAAGCGGCTGAGCGGAACCGCCTCACCCACACAGCGGGAAAATCCCTCGCGCCCGAACGCGCGGATGTAACTGTCCGGGTCGTGTTCTGTGGGCAGAAAGAGGAACTTGACGCTGCGCACGTCGGTGGCATAGGGCAGGGCGCCGTCCAGCGCCTTGCGCGCAGCGCGCCGGCCCGCTGCGTCGCCGTCAAAACTGAACACGACCGAATCGGTGCAGCGGAACAGCTTTTGCACATGCTCGGTTGTGCAGGCTGTGCCCAGCGTGGCGACCGCGTTCGGAAACCCCAGCTGCGCCAGCGCGACCACATCCATGTAGCCTTCGGTCACCAGCACATAACCGGCTTCGCGCAAGGCACTGCGGGCTTCGAACAAGCCGTACAGCTCGCGTCCCTTGCTGAATACCGGGGTTTCCGGCGAGTTCAGGTATTTGGGTTTTTCGTCGCCCAGTACGCGTCCGCCAAAACCAATGCACTCGCCCTTGACATTGCGGATCGGGAACATGACACGGTCGCGGAAGCGGTCGTAGCGCTTTTCCTCGTCGCCGTCTTCCTCCTGGCTGTGTATCACCAGGCCGCTTTCCACGAGCAGGGGGTCGTCGTACTGAGGAAACACGCTGGCCAGGTTGCGCCAGCCCGGTGGTGCGTAACCCAGGCCGAAGCGGCGTGCCACCTCACCGCTCAGGCCGCGACCCTTGAGGTAGTCGACCGCGCGCGCGGTGTCCTTGAGTGCCTTGCGATAGGCGTCTCCAGCCTTCTCGAGCACGTCAGACAGCGTGTCCTGCTTGTGGCGCTGCTCGGCCGCGCGCGCACGGTCTGCCGGCGAAACGTCTTCTTCCGGAACCTGCATGCCGTACTGGCCGGCCAGATCCTTCACCGCCTCGATGAAGCCCATGCCCGCATGGTCCATCAGGAAACCGATGGCGTTGCCGTTCTTGCCGCAGCCAAAGCAATGGAAAAACTGCTTGGCCGGGCTGACCGTGAACGAAGGCGACTTTTCCGCATGGAACGGGCACAGGCCGGAGAAGTTGGCGCCGGTCTTCTTGAGCTGCACGTAGCGCCCGACGATGTCGACCACGTCAGCGCGGGCTACAAGCTCCTGGATGAATGATTGCGGAATCGCCACGTGGCGTGTTCAGTCGCCCATCACCACGCCTTCACGCCGCGGGTCGGCGCCTCCCATCCATACCTTGGCACCATGGGCCTGGCCGCGGGTGATGGCCTGCAATCCGCTGGTCATGTTGGCTTCGCGCACCTCCGCGCCACGCGCCTTCAGGGCCTCGACAGTGGCTGGCGGGAAGCGCTTTTCTTCCAGCACCGTGGGGCCGTTGAGCGACGCAAAATTGGGCAGGTTGATGGCCTGCTGCGGCAGCATGCCCCAGTTGAGCACGCCGTACAGCGTCTTGGCGGTGTAGTGGATGATCAAGGCGCCACCCGGGCTGCCACCGCTCATGACCAGTGCACCACTGGCTTTGTCGAACACCAGGGTCGGGGCCATGGATGAACGCGGGCGCTTGCCTGGCTGAACCCGGTTCGCGACCGGTTTGCCTGCAGCATCCGTGGGCGCAAAGCTGAAATCCGTCAACTCGTTGTTGAGCAGGAAACCCCGCACCATCTGGCGTGCCCCGAACCCATCTTCGATGGTGGTGGTCATCGCAATCGCGTTTCCATCCCCGTCAACGATGGAGATGTGCGAGGTGCCGTACTCGGCCTGCTCGGGCATTGGCGCGTAGGACGTCTTCATGCCGCCGGGTGTGCCGGGCTGCGCCGTCTTCATGCTGGGCGATGTGGGCGACTGCCCGATCAGCCTGGCGCGATCGGCCAGGTATGCCGGGTCGAGCAGGCTCATCCAATTGCCTGCGGGTGGCTGAACGAAGGCTGGGTCGCCCAGATACTGGGCCCGGTCTGCAAAAGCCAGACGCGATGCCTCTGTGTACAGATGCAGCCAGTCTGCCGAGGGCAGGCCGTCCTGCAGCGGCAAACTCGCCGCGTTGGTGTTGGACAACAGCCCGAGGATCTGCCCTACGGCGATGGCGCCGGAACTCGGCGGCGGGAAGCCACAGATGCGGAAGTCATGGGCGTTGGCGCGGTAGTCCGAGCAGATGGGTTGGCGCTTGACGGCCTGGTAACCGGCCAGGTCGGACAGCGTCAGCTTGCCCGGATTGGTCGGGTGCTTCTGTACCTTGTCGACGATCGCTTGGGCAATATCGCCTTCCAGCAGGGCCTTGGAGCCGCCGCTGGCTATTCTGCGCAGCACGTCGGCCAGCGCCGGATTACGCAGCACATGCCCCACCGGGTGGGGCGTGCCGTCGGCACGGTAGAAGTAGGCCGCTGCGACCGGGTCTTTCTTGAGGTGCGCTTCGGCAGCCAGCAGGCTGTTGAGCCGGGCGCTGACCTTGAAGCCGCCCTCGGCGAGGGTGATGGCCGGTTCAAACACCTTGGCCCAGGGAAGTTTGCCGTACTGCTTGTGCGCCAGTTCCAGCATGCGAACCGTGCCGGGTGTACCGACGGAGCGGCCACCCACGACGGCGTCATAAAAGCCCATGGGCTTGCCATCCGCGCCGATAAAAAGCTTTTCATCGGCGGCTGCTGGGGCGGTTTCGCGACCGTCAAAGGCCTCCACATCCTTGCCGTTGAAGTGCAGCATGAAGGCGCCGCCACCAATGCCGCTCGATTGGGGCTCTGCCAGTGTCAGCACCATTTGCACGGCGATGGCAGCGTCAACCGCGCTGCCGCCGGCCTTCAGTATCTGGTAACCCGCATCGGTTGCCAGCGGGTTGGCTGCGGCAACGGCGAATTTGGTAGTCGCCCATCCTGGCTTCTCGGTGTACCCGGACGACCCTTCGGGCTGGTTCGGCACGCTGTAGCTGAAGTTCGCACCCGGCGTCGAGCAGCTGGCGAGTACAACTGCCAGTGCGACAGCACCAAGGGTGAAGGCGAAGGGTTTGTGCATGCAGGTTCCAGTCAATAAGCTATGGGGCCGTGCTCCGAAGCCGGGAAATCCAGCTCGACACGGGCGCCATTGGGGTCGAAAAAAAACATCTGCCAGATCTGCGCGCCAGGTCCGGCAAGGCGGCGCAGATCGTAGTCAACACCCGCGGCTTTCAGGCGTGTGATGGTTCCAGGCAGATCGTCGGCGCTGAACGCCATGTGGTCCAGTACACCGGCAGGGTTGGCCGGCATCGCGCGGCCCGCCACGATATGCAGGATGGCCGCGTCGCCGCAATACAACCATGCGCCCGGAAATTCAAAGGGCGGCCGAGGCCCCCGGCGAAACCCGAGCAGGTCGCAGTAGAAGGCGAGGGTCTTGTCCAGATCGGCCGCCAGCACCGTGAAGTGGTTCATTCCCTGGATTGCCATGGCAGCCTTTCGTGGATTGTCGACGGACCGTTCAGCGTGGCGCCAGCCGGATGGCGCCGTCGAGCCGGATCACCTCGCCGTTGAGCATGTCGTTTTCGATGATGTGCTTGGCCAGCTTGGCGTAGTCCTGCGGCGTGCCCAGGCGCGAGGGAAACGGCACGCTGGCGGCGAGCGAGGCCTGCACCTCCTTGGGCATGCCGAACATCATGGGTGTGCCGAAGATACCAGGGGCAATCGTCATGTTGCGGATGCCGTTGCGCGCCAGATCGCGCGCGATCGGCAGCGTCATGCCGACGATGCCGCCCTTGGATGCGCTGTAGGCGGCCTGGCCAATCTGGCCGTCGTAGGCGGCGACCGACGCGGTGGAAATCATCACGCCGCGTTCACCGGTGGCTTCCGGCTCGTTCTTGCACATGGCGTCTGCAGCCAGGCGGATCATGTTGAAGCTGCCCACCAGGTTGACCATGATGGTCTTGCTGAACACACCCAGATTGTGGGCGCCGTTCTTGCCGACGGTCTTCTCGGCAGGGGCGATTCCCGCGCAGTTGATCAGACCCATCAGTTTGCCGATGGACACCGCCTTGGCCACAACAGCTTGCGCATCGGCCTCCTGGGAAACGTCGCACTTGACGAATGCGCCGCCGATCTCCGCGGCGATGGCCTCGCCTTTTTCGACCTGCATGTCGGCGATGACGACGGTGCCGCCGTTGGCTGCAAGCATGCGTGCCGTGCCCTCACCCAGTCCGGATGCGCCGCCGGTGACGATGAATACCTTGCCTTGAATGTCCATGGTGTGTGCTTCCTGAATTGCTTGCGAAGTGCGCCCGTGCGGCGACCGAATGATTATGGCGCAGGGCCCGCGGATGGCGCATGGGCTGCTGCTACAATCGAGGCTCTCGAATACCCTTAGGCGCGTAGCTCAGCTGGTTAGAGCACCACCTTGACATGGTGGGGGTCGTTGGTTCGAGTCCAATCGCGCCTACCAAATTTTCCTTGCGGCAATTGCAGGCCGCTTCAGCCGGGCCGTCGGGCGCAAGTCAGACTACGCCCTTGTCCTGAAAATTGTCCTTTTTACAAGGACAATTAAGGGTAATATTGTCCCCCATGGAAAGTCAATTCCGGGCGACCATCCACCAGAAGATCGTTGATTCACAGGCGCTGACATTGCCGGTGCTCACGCGCCGGGATGTCTGGCTGCCGTCCGTCAAAGGCAAGGCCACGGCCGTGATCGGCATGCGGCGTGCCGGCAAGACCAGCTTGTTGTGGCAGATTCTTGCCGACCGCCATGCAGCCGGCACCCCGCGTGAGGGCTTGCTTTACTTCAGCTTTGAAGACGAGCGCCTCGCCGACCTGAACGTCAAGGATCTCGATCTCCTGGTGGAGTCGTTCTACCAACTCAACCCAGTCTGGCGCGATGCTCGCCGAGCCACCTTTTTCCTGGATGAAGTGCAGCTTGTTCCGGATTGGGAGCTATTTGTCAGGCGTCTGCTGGACAGTGAAGACATCGAGATCTTTCTGTCGGGTTCGTCCGCGCGCATGCTTTCCCGTGAAGTGGCTACCAGCATGCGCGGCAGAGCCATGGAGGCGATCGTTTCTCCGTTCAGCTTTAGGGAAATGCTTCGTCATTGCGCCCGTGAACCACAGGTGCCGGCATGGCGCCTTTCCAAGGCCCGACGTTCGCAATTTGCCAAAGACCTGCTCGATTACCTGGCGCACGGGGGCTTTCCTGAAGCGCAGGGGCTGGACACGCGCACGCGCTTCGAGCTGTTGCGAACCTATGTGGACGTGGTGCTGCTGCGCGATGTCGTCGAGCGCCATGACCTGAGCCAACCCCAGGTGCTGCACTGGATGGTGCGACAACTTCTGGCCAATGCCGCAGGTGCCTTCAGCATCAACAAGTTTCATGCCGACCTGAAGTCGCGCGGCGTGGCGGTGGGCAAGGACACTCTGCACAGTTACCTGGCGCACCTTGAGGACGCATTCCTGCTTTGCAGCGTCGACCTTGCCACGGACTCGGAACGCCGCAGGCAGGTCAACCCGCGCAAGGCATATCCCGTGGATACCGGGCTGATTGCGCTGTTCGACCGCTCCGGCAAGGCCAACCTGGGTCACGCGCTTGAAACGGCGGTGTTGCATGAGCTGCGGCGTCGTGGTGCCGAGGTCAACTATGTGCGTACTGCCGCCGGTTACGAGGTGGACTTTCTCGCACGCGACGCGGCGGGCAATCTGGCCCTGATACAAGTATGTGCCGACCTCGACAGCCCGGGCGTGCTGGCCCGAGAGGTACGCGCGCTTCAGGATGCGCGGCGCACGTGGCCCAACGCTGTGTTGCAGATCGTAGCCTTGAACCCTCCCATGGCAGGCTCGCTGCCGGCCGAAGTGCACTTTCATTTGGCTCTCGACTGGTTGTTGTGGCGTCAGTCGGAATCCTGAGATTCGGCGCACTTGAACCTTGGCTTTTTGCTCCGCCCTATCGTCCGCGCGGCAGGTGCAGCGTCAGTGGCGCATCCTGCAGCGTCTTGAATCCAAAGTACAGTTACTGGCGCCACGCGGACGTTGCCGTTGTCTGACATCCATTCCAAGCGGTCCGCCGGGCTTCAAAAAGAAGCTGCCGTCGTATCTCCGCGCGTATCACGGTCTACGTTGACTCGCCGGCACGCAGCCGCCGCGCTTATCGGGAGCCCCGTTGCGCAGGCTAGACTGCGCACATGCTCCGACGTGTCGCATCCCTGTTGTCGCATGTCCGAAATTTCGGAATCGCGTTCCGGTTGGGCGTCTTCCTTGGTTTGGCGACACTTTGCCTGGGCTCCCATGCGCAGGACGCGGTCCCCATATTCAAGGAAGGCATGAGCGGCGACGCCGTGTGCACCCGTTGCCACGATGCCAGCGAGAAGAAGCCGATTCTCTCGGTTCATCGCACCCGACACGGTGTCGCCACGCAGCCTGGTTGCCAGGCCTGCCACGGGTCCAGCCGGGCGCACGTACAAGGCGGTGGTGACGGCTCCGCAAGTCCGCCGGCCGATTTCGTGTTTCAGGGTGCGAATCGCTCCACGGTCGAGGTGCAGAGCCGCACCTGCCTGAATTGCCACAAGGGCTCCAAGCGCGCCCATTGGCCGGGCAGCGCCCACGCTGCCAACGACGTGACCTGTGCTTCCTGCCATGAAATCCACCAGCCGCAGGACAAGGTACTGGCCCGCAGCACCCAGCGCGAAGTCTGCTTTGCCTGCCACCAGGCGCAGCGCGCCCAGGCCCATTACCTGTCCGCCCACCCCGTCGCCGA
>JANNDB010000639.1:0-8586 GCA_031387285.1 Betaproteobacteria bacterium
GCCAATGCGCTGGCGGTGGTTTCCTTCAGCAAGGGCAGAATGTACCCCAGCGCACCCAACGTCGCTACGCCAAGACTGCCAAACGAGTACAGAAACGGCATTTGGGCAAACGCGCCTGTCGCACCAATGCAGAATATCATCACGCCCAGCACAAATGCGGGTTGGGAGAGACTCTCCATCCTGCTGAATTTGCTGGTACCCAAGTTGCCGTCGCCCAAGGAAGAAGACCTGGCCAAGGGCATCATCGACACGATCGACATGGACAGCTACCGGGCCGACAAGAAAGCGGCACTGACTATTACCTTGGCCGACGCGGATGCGGTCATTGATCCCGGCACCGGGGATGGTGGTGGATTCAAGTCAAAGCCGGAATTGGATTTCCTAAGCAAAATTCTGAAAGCCTTCAACGACAACTTCGGTACCCTGTTTACTGACGCGGACCGTGTTGTCAAGAGGATCAGAGACGAGGTTGCACCCATAGTGGCCTCCAATGCTGCTTACCAAAACGCCAAGGAAAACACGCCCCACACGGCGCGCATGGCGCACGACCAGGCACTGGGTTCGGCAATGCAGATTCTGCTGAAAGACGACACGCAGATTTACAAGCAGTTTGTCGAGAACGAGTCTTTCAAGCGCTTTGTGGGCGACATGGTGTACGCACTGACAACCCAGCCGAAACAGCCTGGGGCGAGTTGAAAAGTCGGGCCGTTCGTGGACATTCGTGCGGTGAATCGGCCCCTCAATCTCCGCGCACCATGCGGCAAATAGCTTGCGCGTGCGGAGAACACACCCCATAATCTCCGCATGTCAAGCGGCGATTACACCACCATCTGGGAGGCCCACGACTGGCCGACTTGGCGCTTCGACCTGGCTGCCCTGGCCCAGCCCTTGGCCGCCGTCAGCCGCGCCCAGGGTCTTTTGATGGGGCGGCTGGCCGACGTCGGCATGGCGCTGCGCGATCAGGCCAGTCTCTCCGTGTTGACCGAGGATGTCGTCAAGACCAGCGAGATCGAGGGCGAGCAACTCGATGTGGCGTCCGTTCGCTCCTCCGTCGCGCGCCGGCTCGGCGTCGACATCGGCGGGCTGGCCCCGGTGGATCGGCACGTCGAAGGCGTGGTTGAGATGGTGCTCGACGCCACTGCCAACTGCGGCGCTCCCATCACGCGCGAACGCTTGTTCGGGTGGCACGCAGCGCTGTTCCCCGCAGCTTATTCCGGCCTGCTCCGGATCAAGGTAGGCGGCTGGCGTGACGATGCCACAGGTCCAATGCAGGTGGTCTCGGGTCCGCTGGGGCGCCAACGCGTGCATTTCCAGGCGCCGCCGGCCGACCGGCTGGAGGCGGATGCTGCGCGCTTTCTGGCCTGGGCCAACAACGCATCGACCGAACCACCATTGATCAAGGCCGGGCTCGCGCACCTCTGGTTTGTCACCCTGCACCCGTTCGATGATGGCAACGGCCGCATCGCGCGGGCTGTTGGTGATTTGTTCCTGGCCCGTGCGGATGGCAGCCCCCAGCGTTTCTACAGCCTGTCGGCGCAGATCCAGCGTGAGCGCAAGGCCTACTACGACATGCTGGAACGCACCCAGAAGCAATCACTGGATGGCACCGAGTGGCTCGCGTGGTTCCTCGCCACGCTGCATCGCGCCGTCGATCAGGCACAACACACGCTCGACGCCGTGCTGGTGAAGACGCGCTTCTGGCAGCGCTGGGCTGCACCCGGCTCAGCTCCGCTGAATGTGCGACAAGTGAAGCTGGTGAATCGCTTGCTCGATGGCTTCGAGGGCAAGCTCACCAGCAGCAAGTGGGCCGTGATCGCCAAATGCTCGCCGGACACGGCCCTGCGCGACATCTCGGATCTGCTGGCCCGTGGCGTCCTGCGCAAATCAGACGCGGGCGGGCGCAGCACAAGCTACGAATTGAATGACGGATCGTCGTGAGAAGCGATGCCGCTCAGCCGCGCCGATACAAACTGCACAACTGCCGTAACCGCTCTGCGTGCTCTGGCCGCACCTGCTCCCAGCTGAAGCGCCATTCCCAATACCCATCGCCCACGCCCGGCAAGTTCATGCGGTGCCGGCCATCCAGAGCGAGCACATCCTGCATGGGATGGATCGCCGTGTCGGCCACGCTGGCGCAGGCCGCGCGCATCAAGTCCCATGCGATGTCGTGGCCGTCCACGCCGAAGTAGGCGCGCACGTGGGCGCGTTCGGCCTCGCTCGCCTCCTGCCACCAGCCGATCGCCGTGTTGTTGTCGTGCGTGCCGGCGTAGACCACGCTGTTGCGTTCGTGGTTGTGTGGCAGGTAGGCATTGCGGTTGTCGCCGCCAAACGCGAACTGCAGCACGCGCATGCCGGGGAAGTCGAAGCGCTGGCGCAGTGCGTCGACCTCGGGTGTGATCACGCCCAGGTCTTCCGCAATGATCGGCAAGGGCCCCAGCGCCGCCGCAATCGCATCGAACAACTCTGCGCCCGGCCCGGGTACCCAGCGCCCGACGACGGCGGTGGGTTCGGTGGCGGGAATCTCCCAGTACGCGGCGAAGCCGCGGAAGTGGTCGATGCGCACCACATCCACCAGATCGAAGATGCGCCGCACACGCGCCGTCCACCAGGCGTAGCCTTCGGCGCGGTGTGCGCTCCAGCGGTACAGCGGGTTGCCCCAGCGTTGACCGGTGGCGCTGAAATAGTCGGGCGGTACACCGGCCACCACGCTGGCGCGCCCGGCGGGGTCGAGTTCGAACAATTCCTGCCGCGCCCAGACGTCGGCGCTCTGGAAGGCCACGAAGATCGGCGCATCGCCGACGATGCGCACGCCGCGCGTATTCGCATAGGCGCGTAGCCGGCCCCACTGGCGCTGGAAGCACCACTGGCAGAAGCACCAGAAATCGATGGCCGCCGCGTGTTCGCGCCGGGCTGTCTGGAGGGCCTGGGGTTCACGCTGCGCCAGCGCGACCGGCCAGTCACACCAGAGGCTCCAGCCCCGCGCGTCGGCCAGGGCCATGAACAGGGCGTAGTCGTCCAGCCAGGCGGCTTGGGCGTGGCAGAAGGCTGCGTAGTCGGCGCGCTCGGCGGCGCTTGCGGCAGCGGCAAACTGGCTCGCGGCACGGCGCAGGCGCTCCATGCGCCAGGGCACGATGCGGCCGAAATCCACCCGGCGCGGTTCGAAAGGCAGCGTCGCCACCACGTCCTGCGCGCGCAGCCAGCCGCGCTCCTGCAGTTCCATGAGGTCGATGAGCAGGGGGTTGCCGGCAAACGCCGAACTGCTCATATAAGGGGAGTTGCCGGCGCCGATGCCGCCCAGCGGCAACACCTGCCAGAGCGTCTGGCCTGCGCTGACGAGCCAGTCGACGAAGTGCTGGGCCGCAACGCCCAGATCGCCAGAGCCATGGGCGCCCGGCAGGCTGGTCGGATGCAGCAGGACGCCGCTGGCGCGTGCAAAGCTCATGTAATTCCCGATCCGGCAGCCGCCAGCAGTTGCAGGCTGTGCGCGGCGACTTCCAGCGGCGCCTCGCCCTGGCCGTGCCAGCGCGCGAGACCACGCGGGTCGGCGCTGTCGAGCAAGGATTGCCAGACGCCAGCCGGCAGGCGGAAGGTTTGGGGAAACTGGGCGGCATTCACCAACAGCAGCAGCGGGGCGCGCGCGCTACCAGGGCGTCCGATCAGGCAGGCCAGCGCGCGCGCGTGCGGATTGCGCCAGGCGGCTCCCTGCAACGGACTGCCGTCCGGCTCCAGCCAGGCCAGGTCATGCAGACCCAGCGGATCGGTCAAGCCGCTGTACCACTGCGCACCGAAGGGTCGTGCCAGGCGGCGCAGTTCCAGCGCGCGTGCAACGAAGGCGGCCAGTTCCGGGTCGGCCCGGTCCCAGGCGATCCAGGTCGTCGCGTTGTCCTGGCAATACGGGTTGTTGTTGCCACCCTGGCTGTGGCCGATCTCGTCGCCCGCACAGAGCATCGGTGTGCCCTGGGCCAGCAGGGTGCTGGCGAGCAGCGCGCGCTGCAGGCGGCCGCGCAACCGCTGCACAGCGGGGTCGTCGCTGGGGCCTTCCACGCCGCTGTTGAAGGAAAGGTTGTGCCCATGGCCATCACGGTTGTCCTCGCCGTTGGCCATGTTGTGGCGTTCGTTGTAGCTCACCAGGTCGCGCAGCGTGAATCCATCGTGCGCCGTGATGAAGTTCACCGACTCCGCCGGCGGCCGATGGCGCGCCTGGTAGATGTCGCTGGAGCCGCACAGCCGCATCGCGAAGTCGGCACGGCTCGCCGCGTCGTGGGCGGAATCGGGCGCATGGTGGCCACCCAGCCAGAAGCTGCGCAGCGTATCGCGGAAGCGGTCGTTCCATTCCAGCCAGCCGCGCGGGAAAGCGCCCAGCTGGTAACCGCCCGGCCCGATGTCCCAGGGTTCGGCAATGAGCTTGACGGTGGACAACACCGGGTCCTGCGCGAGCGCCGTGAAAAACGCGCCGTCCCGCGCAAATCCGTGGTCGCCGCGGCCGAGCACTGGCGCCAGGTCGAAGCGGAAGCCGTCGACATGCATGTCCGATACCCAGTACCGCAGGCAGTCGAGCGCCAGGCGCAGTACCGCAGCATGGCGGATGTCCAGCGTGTTGCCGCAACCGCTCTGGTTTTCGTAGCCCGACGGCGTGTCGGCCAGCAGCCGGTAATAGGCCGCGTTGTCGAGTCCGCGAAAACTGATGGTCGGCCCGGCTTCGTCGCCTTCGGCTGTGTGGTTGAACACCACATCGAGCAGCACTTCGATGCCCGCGGCGTGCAGGCTGCGCACCATGTCGCGGAACTCGTCGCGTGGACGGCTGGCATTGCCGTGCACGGCGAGTGCCGGATCCACGCAGAAGAATGCGATGGAGTTGTACCCCCAGTAGTTGTGCAGCCCCATCTGCACCAGGCGCTCCTCATCCAGCGCATAGGCCACCGGGAGCAGGCTGACCGAGCTCACGCCGAGCTGTTGCAGGTGCGCGATCGAGACCGGATGCGCCAGCCCCGCGAAGGTTCCGCGCAGTCCTGCCGGCACCGCCTGCTGCAGGCGCGAGAAGCCCTTGACGTGGAGCTCATACAGCACCGTGTCATCCGGCGCGACCATCGGCCGATGATCGTCACCCCAGTCGTAGTCGTCGCGGATGACACGCGCCTTCAAGGCGATGGCGGCGTTGTCCTGCGCGTCCCGGTGCAGGGGAAAACTGCGATCGGCACCGAAGTGTTCACTGCGCCAGCTGAACTGGCCGACCAGCTCGCGGGCGTACGGGTCGAGCAGCAGCTTGGACGGGTTGAACAACTGGCCGCGCTCGGGACGCCAGGGACCGTCGGCGCGCAAGCCGTAGACCAGGCCGGGCGCGGCGCCGCCGAGGTATCCGTGCCAGATGTCGCCGGTGCGTTGTGGCAAGGCCAGCCGGCGTACTTCGTGTTGCCCGTGGGCGTCAAAGATGCATAACTCGAGGCGTGTGGCGCCAGAAGAAAACACCGCAAAGTTGACCCCGTGGCCGTCCCATGTGGCGCCCATCGGCCAGGGACGACCGGGCAGCATGGTTGCGGGCGCCGCGCGTGCGGGTGCGCCGTGGCGGCGTCTTATGGCATCCATTCGAGCAGCACCGTCGCCAGTGGCGGCAGATTGAGCAGTACCGACCACGCGCGTCCATGGCTGGGGCTGGCCTGCGCCTGCGCCACACCCAAAGGCGTCCCCACATTGCTGCCACCGTAGTGCTGCGAGTCGGTATTGATGCGCTCAACGTAGCTGCCTGCGCGCGGCACACCCAGCCGCCAGCCGAGATGCGCCTGCGGCGTGAAATTGCACACGGCCACCAGGCAGCTGGCGCCGTCCGTCCCCCAGCGGATGAAGGACAGCAGCGAATGCTGCGCGTCCTGGTGGTCTATCCATTCGAAGCCGTCCGGCATGCAATCGCGCTGGTGCAACGCCGGCGTACGCTGCAGCAGGTGGTTGAGATCCCGCACCAGACGCTGGACTCCTGCATGCATAGTGTCGGCCAGCAAGTGCCAGTCCAGGCTGTGCTCATGGTTCCACTCGCGCTCCTGCGCGAACTCGCAACCCATGAAGAGCAGCTTCTTGCCCGGATGGGCGAACATGAAGCCGTAGTACGCGCGCAGGTTGGCGAAGCGCTGCCAGCGGTCGCCCGGCATCTTGCCCAGCAGCGAACCCTTTCCGTGCACCACCTCGTCGTGCGACAGCGGCAGCACGAAGTTCTCGTTGTAGGCGTAGACCAGCCCGAATGCCATCTCGCCGTGGTGGTGCGCGCGGTGCACCGGATCACGCGCCATGTATTGCAGCGTATCGTGCATCCAGCCCATGTTCCACTTGTAGTGAAACCCCAGGCCGCCCGCATAGGTGGGGCGCGACACCAGCGGGAAGGCGGTGGATTCTTCGGCCAGCGTGATGGCCTGTGGCCGTTGCGATCCAACCACCTCGTTCATGCGTTTGAGAAACCCGATCGCTTCCAGATTCTCCCGGCCGCCCTGCGCATTGGGTATCCACTCGCCCGCCTTGCGGCTGTAGTCGCGGTACAGCATGGAGGCGACTGCGTCCACGCGCAGGCCGTCCACGGCATAACGTTCCAGCCAGTACAAGGCATTGCCCACCAGCAAATTGCGCACTTCGGTGCGGCCCGTGTTGTAGATCAGCGTGTTCCAGTCATTGTGGAAACCTTCGCGCGGATCGGCGTATTCATAGAGATGCGTCCCGTCGAAATTGGCCAGCCCGTGCGCGTCGCTCGGAAAGTGCGCCGGCACCCAGTCCAGCAGCACCCCAATGCCGCTGGCGTGGCAGGCCGCCACGAAGCGGCCGAATCCTTCGGGTGGGCCAAATCGCGCCGTCGGTGCATACAGGCCGATCGGCTGGTAACCCCAGGATCCGTCAAACGGATGTTCACTGACAGGCAGCAGTTCCAGATGGGTGAAGCCCATCTCTTTGGCGTAGGGAACCAGTGTCTGCGCCAGTTCATCCCAGTCCAGCCAGCGGTTGTTTTCGCCCACCACGCGCCGCCATGAGCCCAGATGCACCTCGTAGATGCTCATGGGCGCGTCCAACGCATTGGCGCTCTGGCGTTGGGGCGCCGGGGCGACAGGCGGCGGCAACGGGGCCACGATGCTTGCTGTGGCGGGCCGCAGCTCGGCCTGCAGCGCATAGGGGTCGGCGCGCAGCGGCAGCAGTTGTCCGTCGGCCGCATGCAACTCGTACTTGTAGCGTGCGCCCTGACCCACGCCCGGAAGGAAAAGCTCCCAGACCCCGCATTCGCGGCGCAGGCGCATCGGATGGCGCCGCCCGTCCCACAGGTTGAAGTCGCCCACCACACTGACCCGGCTGGCGTTCGGCGCCCACACTGCAAAACGCGTTCCGTCGATGCCGTCCATGCCGAACTGGCGCGCACCCAGCACCTCGAAAGGGCGCAGGTGGGTGCCCTCGCTGAGCAGCCAGATGTCGGTGTCGCCCAAGGCGGGACCAAAGCGGTACGGATCTTCCAGCAGCGACTCGCTGCCGTCCTGCCAGCGCACCTGCAACTGGTAGGGCACCTTGAGCGCGGCGCTCAAAACGCGTTCGAAAAAACCCTCCGGGTTGCGCAGTGCCAGGGTTGCCAGCACCTTCCCGGACCCGCTTGCCAGCACCAGCACCTGCTCGGCGCCAGGGAGAAAGGCGCGGATCGAGGTACGGCCATTGCCCTGGCGGTGCGGGCCGAGTACTGCAAATGGATCACGGTGGGTGCCGTTGCAGATGCGCGTGACGTCGTCGGCCGGCACCATGGCGGCATTCAGTGGGCGCTGTCTGGCGGCGACAAGTGCCAGATGTTGCGGGCGTAATCCAGGATAGCCCGGTCCGCCGAGAACGGCCCCATGCCGGCCACATTGGCGATGGCCATTGCCGTCCAGGCTTGTGGCTGGCGGTACAGGGCGTCGACCCGCTGGTGGGCTGCCACGTACGACGCGTAATCGGCCAGCAGCATGTAATGGTCGCCGCCGGCCAGCAGTGAATCGACCAGGGCACGGTAACGGCTGGGTTCATCCGGCGCGAACCGGTCACCGGCAATCGCATCAAGCACGGCGCGCAGCGCGGGGTTCGCGTCAGCGTATTGCGCCGGCTGGTACCCACGCTGGCGGAGTGCGCGCACTTCAGCCGTGCTCAGGCCGAAGTTGAAGATGTTGGCATCTCCCACGTTTTCCCGGATCTCGATGTTCGCGCCGTCGTCGGTGCCGATGGTGAGCGCCCCGTTCAGGGCCAGCTTCATGTTGCCGGTGCCGGAAGCCTCGGTTCCCGCCGTGGATATCTGCTCGGAGAGGTCAGCGCCGGGAATCAGCAACTCGGCGACGGAGACCCCGTAATTGGGTATGAACACGACGGCCAGTCTGCCCTTGCAGCGCGCGTCGGCATTGACGACGGCCGCCACGTCATGGATCAGCGCAATGATGGACTTCGCCAAGTGGTACGAAGACGCCGCCTTGCCGGAGAAGATCACGGTGCGCGGCACCCAGTCTGCCTGCGGCGCGTCGATGATGGCAAGGTAGCGCGTGACGACATGCAGCACGTTGAGCAACTGGCGCTTGTATTCGTGGATGCGCTTGATCTGCACATCGAACA
>JANNDB010000661.1:0-2074 GCA_031387285.1 Betaproteobacteria bacterium
CGGGCATTGCGGGTCTCATGAAATCAGGGTCGTGCTGGGGAGGTTCCGGGCCCGGACGATTGTGCCGGATCAGCCTGCTCACAGCCGCGACGGCTAAACTGCCGCATGGCTCCCCCACGCACCATCCAATGGGCGCAGCTGTTCGAGCTGCCCGCACCAAGCGCCCTGCCGCTGCAGGGCCGTCTGCGCCAGGCCATCGTGCAGACCATCCTGGACGGCCGCCTGACCGCCGGTGCGCCGCTGCCCTCTTCACGCGAACTCGCCGTCCTGCTGGGCCTGAGCCGCAACACCGTCACCTCGGCCTATCTGCAATTGGTCGACGAGGGCTTCCTGCAGGCCCGGCCGCGCAGCGGCGTGTTTGTAGCGCCCAATGCCCGGCCCGCCTCGGCCGCACAGGCCGAGCCGCTTACGGGCAGCAGCCGCCAGGCGCCGGACTGGCCCGCTCGCGTGTTGCGCTCGCTGGTGGACCGCCCCACCTTGTCCAAACCCGGGCAATGGAGCGCCTATCCCTACCCCTTCATCTACGGCACCTACGACCCGCAGCTGTTCCCGACCGAGGACTTCCGCGCGTGCTGCGTGCACAGCCTGGCGCGCTCGCAGTTGCCGCACTGGACGCCGGATCTGGAAACGGACGACGTGCCCGACCTGATCGAGCAGATCCGCACCCGCTTGCTGCCGCGGCGTGGCGTGTTCGCGCTCAAGGAGGAGATTCTGGTCACGGTGGGCACCCAGAACGCGTACTACCTGTTGGCCGAGGCCTTGTTCGACAAGGCCACACGCGTCGGCCTGGAAGAACCCGGGCACCCGCATGCGCGCAACAGCTTTTCGATGCGCCGCCCGCAATGGGTCGAGGTCGCGGTGGATGACGATGGCCTGGTGGTGGATGCGCTGCCGGCGGTGGACTACCTGTTCATCTCGCCCTCGCACCAGAGCCCGACCACCGCCACACTCAGCCTGGGGCGGCGCCAGTGGCTGCTGCGCAAGGCCGAACTGCAGGATTTCGTGCTGATCGAGGACGACTACGAGGCCGAGAACCTGTACGAGGGCGAACCCATGCCCGCGCTCAAGAGCCTGGACCGCGCAGGGCGGGTGATCTATATAGGCTCGGTGTCCAAGAGCCTGTCACCGGCGTTGCGGCTGGGCTACATCGTGGCGCCGCGCGCCTTGGTCCAGGAGCTGCGCCTGATCCGGCACACCATGGTGCGCCACCCCAGCGCGTTCTTGCAACATGCCTATGCCCTGTTCCTGTCGCTGGGTCACCACGAATCCCACACGCGCCGTGTGAACCAGGCGATGCAGGAACGCCTGGCCCAGGCGGCGCAGGCGCTGCGCGAATTTCTGCCCGAGTTCAGCTTCTCGATGCCCCAGGGCGGCGCGTCGATCTGGGTGCAGGCCCCGTCCTGGGTCGATGCCGCCGAGCTCGGTGAAATGGCGCGTGTGCATGGCGTCTTGATCGAGGCCGGCGATGTGTTCTTCGCCAAACCACCCTACCCCTGCCCGTTCTTCCGGCTGCGTCTGTCGTCGATCGCCGGCAGCCAGATCTCTGCGGGAATCCAGGCGCTGGGCCTGGCGGTGAACGATCTGGCTCGGGCGCGGGGGGAGCAACGCAGCGCAGCGGTCAGGCGGCTGCATTAGGGACTGCCAAATTCGTGAGAACGTCTACGAACCGGCCGAAGCGCCAGTTCAAGCCTGCTGCTGGATGCCGGACAGCACCCACCCACCGTTGCCACGGCGTGATTTCATCAGGTGCCAGACTTCGTTGAACGGCTCATCCGGCGAACCGTCCGCATCGCGAATCACACCAGTGAAGCAGACACTTACCAGATAGCGGTCGGCGTCTTCATCCACGTCCATCACCTCGGCGTGGATCGTGACCACATCGCTCTTTTGCGGCGCAGCGCCGCGCTCTGCCAACTCCAGTTTCAGTTCGGCAAACATTTCGGGCGTGGTGAATTGGCGGATGTCGTCCAGATCGCCGGCGTCATTGGCCGCCTGCAGCCGGATGAAATTGACCTTGGCATTGCGCTCGAATCCGGCCTTGTCGAAGTCTGCAGGAATCCGGCTGGTGGCAACT
>JANNDB010000666.1:0-1807 GCA_031387285.1 Betaproteobacteria bacterium
CTTCCTGCATCAGGGCCACGATTTGCGCGAAGCGCGTGTCGTCCCCGGTGCGTTCGACCCGCACCTCGACAGCGGCCGCCAGGTTGTGGCTGCCCGCCACCACGGGGCTGCCAACGGTGCAGGGCAATGGCCGGGATTCGCCGGTCAGCAGGGACTGGTCAACCCGGGTCCGGCCGGACACGATCACGCCGTCGGCCGGAAACGCCTGGCCCGCAAGAATGCGCACGGTATCGCCCGGGCGCAGCCGCCTGGGCGCCACGCTGTCCCAGCTGCCATCCGGACCTTGCCGTTCGACGGCATCGGGCAGCCGGTTGATGGCCGCCTCGAGCGCACCTGCCGTGCGATCGCGCAGCTTCATCTCCAGCCAGCGCCCGGTAAGCAGGAAGAAGACGAACATGGTGAGCGAATCGAAATACACCTCGCGCCCGAACATGCCCTGCGGTGCAAAGGTGCCGGCACTGCTGACGGCGAAGGTGATGGCGATTCCCAGCGCCACCGGCAGGTCCATGCCGATACGCCCCTGGGCCAGTTCACGCGCCGCCGTGCTAAAGAACGGGCCGCAGGAAAACAGCATGACCGGCAGCACCAGCACCCACGATGCCCAGCGCAGCAGCCCTTCCATTTCGGCCGACAACTCGCCTGCCTGCGCGACATACGCCGGATAGGCATACATCATGACCTGCATCATGCACAGCCCGGCCACCAGCCAGCGCCACAGCGCCTTGCGCGACTGGGTCAGTCGCAGTGCGCGCGCTTGCGCATCGTTGGCGGGCAGCACGGAATAACCGAGCTGTTCAATCGGCCGGATCCAGTCGGATGGCCTGGCGAGCGCCGCCGACCAGGTTACGTGGGCGCGGCCGCTTGCTGCACTCACCTGCGCAGCCGAGACGCCTGGGGTTGCGCGCAGTGCGTCTTCGATGCTGACTGCACAGGCGGCACACCACATGCCGTCGATCACCAGGCTGGATTGCCACTGCTCCGCCTTGTGCGCTGCTGGCTGGCTGAAAGCGGGCCATTCCAGCGGGTCATCAAGCAGGCGCCACCTGCCCTGCGAGCCCTTGGCGCCGGCTGCGGGGAGGGCGTCTCCCGACGGCGCCACCTTTGACGTCAATTGGTCTGGCGCGCGCTCACGATGCATGGCAGGGAGCTTAGGGGACGCGAGGGGCGCGGACTTGACATGGATCAAGTCGGGAGGCTTGCACAGGCATAGCATGAACACATACCAACCACCAAAGGAAGCACCATGTACGAGCGAATTCTTGTTGCGACAGACGGTTCGGCCCTGTCCAAGAAGGCGGTCACCAGCGCCATTTCACTGGCAGCCCTCGCGGGGGCTGAACTGATCGCGCTCAAGGTCGTGCCGCGCTACCCGATGAGCTATTTCGAAGGCGGCGCGGCGGTGTCAACGGTTGAGGTCGCGCGGATCGAAAAGCAATGGGTAGAAGGCGGCCAGCTGGTGGTCGATGCGGTACAGAAGGCCGCCACTGCGAAGGGTGTCAAGTCCCGGGCGGTCACGGTCCGCTCGGATCTGGTCGCGGAGGCCATCATTGCGGCCGCGAAAAAACACAAGGCCGACCTGATCGTCATGGCCTCGCACGGGCGCAAAGGCATCAAGCGCATCCTGCTGGGCAGTGAGACCCAGTATGTGCTGACGCATTCCCATACGCCGGTGCTGGTGCTGCGCTGAAGGCGCCGGGACGGCTCGCCTGATGGACAGCCGCCTGCGGCGGCCCCGCGCGTTCAACGCGAGACTGGCGCCGCCGCGGGTGGCGGATGGCCGGTTGTGATGCTGTCGCGGTTCGGGCTG
>JANNDB010000686.1:0-2087 GCA_031387285.1 Betaproteobacteria bacterium
ATGGCGCGCTTGACCCAGCCGGTCGCGCCCAGCACCAGCATCAAGGCGCCGGTGGCGTAGAACGCGCCGATCACTTCGGCAAAGCTGAGGTGCCCCAGTGCCGGGCCCACCAGCACGGTGCCGGGGATGGTCCAGAAGAACACCAGCGGCTGCCGATAGACCCAGCAAAACAGGATGCTGATCAGCCCGTTGATGAAGAACACGCCGAAGATCCACGACGCCAGTTCCGCCTCGCTCAACCCGCCGCGCGTGCCCACCGACAGGATGACGGCCACCGGCGCGGTGGCGGCGAAGACCCAGCCGACGAAGCCGTTGGCGGCGTAGCGTGAGCCAAAGTCGGCCCACACCTCACGCCAGTGCGGGATCGGTGCGGACGGCCGTTCAAGGTGGGCGAACATCAGCCGACCCAGTGTGCGCGGCGTGCGCAACTTGCCCGGCTCAGTTCACTCGCCATGCTGCAGGATGCCGCGGCTTTTCAGCCGGTACACCATCTGCGGGCGGGTGATGCCGAGCAGGCGCGCGGCTGCCGCCACATTGCCCTGCGCCCGCGTCACGGCTTGCTTGAGCAGCAAGGTCTCGATGTCATCGAGCGAGACCTTGGAGTCGTCTGCGATGCCGTTGAGCAGGTTGTTGACATGCTTGGAGACGCGGTCGATCTCGGGGTCGGCCGATTGAGGCTCGAGCAAGCGAGTCGGGTCGCTGTTGACCAGTGCCCCGTCCTGGCCGACGGCGAACTGCTTGCGGTTGAACTGCTCTCCGCTGGTGAACAACTGCGGCGCGTCGATCACCGTGTTCTCGGTGGCCAGAATGACGCCGCGTTCAATGACGTTTTCGAGTTCGCGGATGTTGCCTGGCCACCCGTAAGACATCACAGCATCCACTGCGCGCTGGGTGAAACCGGTCAGGCGCCGACCATGCAGCCGATTGAATTTGGCGAGGAAGTGCGTCATCAACAGCGGAATGTCCTCGCGCCGTTCGCGCACCGGCGTGACGCGGATCGGAAAGACATTCAGGCGGAAAAACAGGTCCTCGCGGAAGCGCCCGGCTGCCGCCGCCGCGCGCAGGTCGACGTTGGTGGCGGCGATGACGCGCACGTCGACGCGCCGGGTCTGGGTATCGCCCAGGCGCTCGATCTCCCCTTCCTGGAGCACGCGCAAGAGGTTGCCCTGGGCCCCCGCAGACAGGGTGCCGATCTCGTCGAGGAACAAGGTGCCGCCGTCGGCGCGTTCGAAGCGCCCGGCGCGGCTGTGTGTGGCACCGGTGAAAGCGCCGCGTTCGGCGCCGAACAACTCCGACTCGATCAATGACTCGGGAATGGCCGCGCAGTTGACGGCGATGAAAGGCTTTTGGCTGCGCGAACTCAGGCGATGCAGCATGCGCGCGAAGACCTCCTTGCCGACGCCACTCTCGCCCAGAAACAGCACCGTGGCGTTGGTCGGTGCGACCCGCTGCACCATGTGCAGCACGGAGTTGAAGCCCGGCGAGATGCCCACCGGCTGCGAGGCTTCCGGCATGTCCACCCCAGCCAAGGCGGGTTCGCGTGTTGGCGACACGGCCGCCGCAACTGCCGCCGTCAGCTCATTGCCGCGCAGGGCCGCGGGCAACAGGTGCTGCAGGTCCTGAAGGGCTTCTTCGCCCCAGGCCTCGACTGGCTGGCCGACGATGCGGCAAGCGACCTGGCCCATCGATTGGCATTCGACCTCGCGATAAAGGATCTGGCGACCCATGAACTCGGTCGAGTAGCCCGACGCATAGCCGACCTGCATCCAGCACGAAGGTTCGGTGCCGATCGGGAAGTGCCGCGCATGCTCTTCGTCCTCGACCTGGTGGGTCCAGAGGAACTCGCCGTAGTGCTGGCCCTTCTCGATGTCGAAATCCAGCCGCACCGGCTCGGACAGGCCGATGCCTTCCAGGCAGTGCATCTGCGGCCCGACCACGAACATGTCCTTCAATGAGGTCTTGGACCGCACCTTGCGCGCCATTTGCGCATCGCAGGTGCCAGCCTGATAGCCCATGCGGGTGAACAGGCCGCGCGCCACGTCCATGCCCAGGGTTTCGATCATCTCGCGCCGCATCGTGCCCAGCGC
>JANNDB010000687.1:0-7876 GCA_031387285.1 Betaproteobacteria bacterium
GCGGCGACGATACCGAGATCACGCCGATGGCGACACCTCCATGCAGCAGCGGCGCCGAGGCGATCGACCGAAACGCGAGCTGGCCCGCGTGGGCGCGGCCATAAGGCGTCGCGCCCGCCGCCTGCGTATCTGAATCCTGCAGCGCACGCCGCTCCAGCACCGCCCGCCCGACCAGGCTGTCGGCGTTGATCGGCATCACATCGTCACCGTGGAATTCGCCAGGCACCAGGTCATAACTGCGCGCACGCCGGCGCAGGCCTTCGGGCTCGACCGTGCGCAAGGCCGCCTTGCGGCCGAACAGCCGCGCAACGCTGTGCACGATGGCGTCAAATACCGGTTGCGTATCGGTCGGCGAGTTGCTGATCACCCGCAGGATCTCGGCCGTGGCGGTTTGGCGCTCAAGCGCCTCCTTGGTCTCGTTGAAGAGCCGAACGTTTTCTATCGCGATCACCGCCTGGTCGGCAAAGGTCTGCGCCAGGACGAGCTCCTGGTCATCGAATTTACCGGTGGCGCCACGCAGGATCGTCAGGCAACCGATCGCGCGATCGTCTCGCAGCAGCGGAACGAACAGGCAGGACTTGTAGCCCAGCGCCGTGGCCAGGCCGGGCATGCGGGGGAACAGTTTCGCCCCCTCGGCCGTGTCGGTGACAACGATCAGCCGCGACTCGATGATGCAGCAACCGGCCCCGCTGCCGCGGTCCAGCGGCCAGGGTTTGAGCACGTTGTCAGGGTCGTCCCCGGCGTTGTCGCTGGCATAGGCGACCGACTCGATCATCGCGCCGCGGGGCATGACCAGGGCAACTGCCTTTCCGGCAAACAGCGTGTGGCAACTGCGCACGATGGCGCTGAACACCGGCGCCGCATCGGTCACCGAACTGCTGATCACGCGCAGGATTTCCGCGGTGGCGGTCTGGCGCTCGAGCGCCTGCCGTGTCTCGTTGAAAAGGCGCGCGTTCTGGATCGCGATCACCGCCTGGCTCGCGAAGGACTGCAGCAGTGCAAACTCCTTTTCATCGAACGGCCTGGGCGGCTGGCGCACGATGTGGATCGTGCCGATGCCCTCCTGGGCGGCCAGCATGGGTGCGATCAGCATCGAGAAGTTGCCCACATCGCGGCCGATCTGGCGCATGGCCTCGGGCACGCCCGGACCAAACACCATGTCGGGATAGTGCACAAGCTCGCGCTTGCGCAGCGGGTAGGCCTGATAGGACTGCGCGAGTGGCCGCGGAAAGCCCTGGTTCAGCCTCTGCCACGAGAATTCGTGGTCCGCCTTGCTGCGTTCGGGTGGTGATGCCTGGTGCACATGCCGCACCATGCCCTGCGCGTCCACCAGCGACAACACCACCGAGTCACTGCGAAACAGGCGCTGGCAGGCCTTTCCGATGGCCTCGAACACGGGTGCTGTATCACCCATCGAGCGGCTGATCACCTCCAGCACGCCGGCGGTCGCAGTCTGTTGCTCCAGCGCCTTTTGCGCCTCGTCGAACAGCCTGGCCTTCTCCAGGCGCGCCCGGATGGCGCTGAGCACGGCCTGGTTGAACATGGCCGAATAGGCCAGCATCGCGCCCAGCAACACCAGGCTGACCAAGGCAGCCACAACGGCCACCGGGCTGCCTTGTATCAGGCCGCGCAGCACAAAGGGCACAGCCACCAGCACCAGGAATACCCGGGCGCTGGGCTGGTGCGCCGCCGCGGCGAACGAGACTGTGGCCAGATGCGCTACCACCATCAGTGTCAGGAACGCCAGCCGCACCGGGTCGTCCTCAAAAAAAAGCACCCCGGAGAGGCCCCAGAGGCCACCGCCCAGCAAGGCCATGGCCACCTGTACCTGCGCCAGGCGATCAATCTGACCCAATGCCAGCCAGCGCGGAAACACCCACAGCACCGCGACGAAGTGCAGCACAAATACCAGCAGGCCGACCAAGGTCCAGGGCAACAAGCCCGCATGCGGACCGGTCAGCGTCAGCGCCCAGGCAAAGGCCGGCAGAGAGATCGCCTCGGCGACCAAACCCACGCGCAGGTTGCGCAGCAACAGGTCGAACTGCGCCTGCGCCAGCGCATGGTCCATGTCCGCATCCGGGCTGGCGGCTGGCTCACTGCGCATGACGCGTCTCCGTGTCTGGCAAGGCCTGCAGGCCCGGACTGAAGGCGCTCAGCTCCCGCAGGGTCAGCAGGCCATGCGGGCGAATCGTCCGCCGTGCCACTTTTTTGCTCGGGATTGCCATGGAAAGAATTCCTCGCTTCAGGCCGCGACCGCAGCCACTATGGGAGAAAAATCAGTGTAGCCGTCTGACAGGCCCGCGACTCAGGGCTTTTACCGAGTTCCCCGGCTGCCGCGGCAGCGCACAATGGACGCGTCATCAACGAACCGCCCGATGCAGGAGCAACACGCCATGGGAACCATGATCCACTTCCAACGACCCGACGGCCAGCAGGTCGACGGCTACCTGGCCGAACCGGCGGCCGGCGCCCATGGGCCCGGCATTGTGGTGATCCAGGAATGGTGGGGCCTGAACGACCAGATCAAGGGCGTAGCCGACATGCTGGCCGGCCAGGGCTACCGGGCGCTGGTGCCCGACCTGTACCGGGGCAAAGTGGCGCTCGCCGCCAACGAGGCCGAGCACCTGATGAACGACCTGAATTTTGGCGATGCCGCCGGCCAGGACGTGCGCGGCGCGGTAAACCACCTGAAGGCATCCGGCAGCGCCAAGGTGGGTGTTACCGGCTTTTGCATGGGTGGTGCACTGACCCTGCTCTCCTCGGTGTTCGTGCCCGAGCTGGACGCCGCGGTTGCCTGGTACGGGTATCCGCCTCTTGAATACATCGACGCGAGCAAGATCAAGATTCCGTTGATGGGCCATTGGGCCATTGAAGACGTTCCGTTTCCCATCGCCAAGGTGGCCGACCTGGAGCAGAAGCTGCGTGACGCGCAGGTGCGCTTCGAGTTCCACCGCTACCAGGCCAAGCACGCGTTTGCCAACGAGACGGCGGACTCCAAGGGGCTGGCCTTCCTGAAGTACGACGCGGCGCTGGCCACGCTGGCGTGGCAGCGCACGGCCACCTTTTTCGCCACCCACCTGCGTTGAAGCGTCCGCCGGGCCGCGCCCCGGCCTACACGCCCATGCCTGCCTTGCGCAGGGTCTCCAGCAACAGGGCCATGTGTTCGGAGCGGTGCAAGGGACGGTAGTCGCCGCGGAACAGGCTGGGAATGAAGTCGGGTGCCACTGCTTGCAGGCGCCCCAGGTGTTTGCGCAGCAGCGGCTGGTCGCCCAGTTCGGCGGCAAACGCAATCATCAGCACACGCCGCATCGGGTGCGTGGCCTGCGCCTGGATGGCCAGGTCAGCCCAGTCGTGCAGGCCCTGCCAGTCGCGCTCGACAAAGGCGCAGACCGCCTTGGCCAGGTAGGCGGTGCCGGACCAGCGGTCTTTCGGGCTCATGCGCAAGGCCTGCCCGGCGAGCTCGCGGGCCCGCGTGGTGTTGCCTTCGGCCGCCTCGACAAAAGACAGGTAGAAGTGCACCGTGGCGTCGTTCGGGTTGAGTTCGAGCGCGCGGCGCAAGTCAGCCGTTCCCGCCGCGGTGTCCCCGGCAAGTTCCTGGGCCAGGCCACGCTGGAAAAACGAGCGGCTGTCGCCTGGCTCCAGCGCTATCAGCATGTCGGCGGCATGCCGCGCGACGGCCAGTTCCTGCGCCCGGTCTGGTGCCCAGGCCATGAATACCCGCCACGAATGCGCGTTGCTCAGGACATGCCAGGCCAGCGCGCAGGAGATGTCTTGTGCAACGGCCTGCGCCGCCAGCTCGATGGCCTGCAGGGACCGCTCCGGGGTTCCGCCGAACATGGACTCGGTGAGCGACTTGGCGGCGCGCCAGGCCATGTCGTCGGCCTGCGCATAACGGCGCTTGCCGTACCCGGAGAGGCGCATTTCCTCGGCTTCGATCTCGGGGACCATCGTGCTCACCACCTGGCGCGTGATACGTTCCTGCATTTCAAACACGTCGCTCAGGACGTCTTCATAGTGCTCGGCCCAGATCTGGTGGCCGCTGTGCCCGTCCACCAGCTGCGCCAGTACGCGCACCTTTTGCCCGGAGCGGCGCACGCTGCCCGACAGCAGAAAGTGCACGCCGAGCTCCTGCGCCACACGCTTGGCGTCCAGCGTCTTGCCTTTGTAGGTGAAGGCGGTGTTGCGCGCGATCACGAAGACGCGGCGAAAACGCGACAGCTCGGTGATGATTTCTTCCACCATGCCGTCGGCGAAATACTCCTGGCCCGCATCGTCGCTCAGGTTGACGAAGGGCAACACCACGATGGAGGGGCGATCCGGCAGCCGCGGCGGTGTATTGCCGGCACTGGTCGCCTCGCGCATGAGCGCCAGCGGCGCCGGAATCGTGGAAGTGCCGAACGCGGCCTCGCCACCGGGGTGTACACGCCAGGCCCGTACGGGCTCCGAAATGTTGCGCACCCACTGCTCGCCCAGGTCTTCGAAACCCGCGCCGAGCTTGCCCCGCACGGCCACCCGCACCGACTCGGACACCACGATGCCCCCGGCTTCGGCCATGGCCTGCAGGCGCGAGGCGATATTCACACCGTCGCCATACACCGTACCGTCGGCCTTGCTGATCACGTCACCCAGATGAAGGCCGACGCGAAAACGCAGCTGGCGCTCGTACGCCACGTCGGCCATGGCTTCCTCTATCTGCTCCTGCGCGGCCATGGCTGCCGATACCGCGCCACCGGCGGTCTCGAAAGCCGCCAGCACCGAGTCCCCGGCCATGTCGATCACCCGGCCGTGACGCGACTCGATATGGATGCGAAACACCTCGCGCGCTGCATCAAGGGCGGCGACCGTAGCGGTGTCGTCGGCGGCCATCAGGCGCGAAAACCCGCAGGCATCGGCTGCCAGGATCGCCGCAAGGCGGTGCGATAGTTCTTGGGAAGCCATGTGGATATGTCGCAAGACACACTGTACTGCATGCACCTCGGCGTGACCACACCGGCAGGGCACAATCAGACCACTGTGTCCGTGCCCCGTCCTCTCGCCGCTGAGGCGCCCGCCATCCCCCGCCGAGCCATCGTGATGCTGGTGGCACTGACGCTGGTGTGGGGCACCAACTGGCCGCTGTTTCCGCGTGCCGTGCAGGAAATCTCGGTGTGGACCTTCCGCTCGGTCGCCATGGTCGGCGCCGGCTCGCTGCTGCTGCTGATCGCCCGTGTGCGGGGGGAGTCGCTGCGGGTGCCGCGCCGTCACTGGCGCACGCTGGCGCTGGGAACGCTTTTCTATCTGGTGGTCTGGAACCTCACCAGCACCTACGCCTCCGTCCTGATTCCCTCCGGCCAGGCGGCTGTGCTGGGCTTCACCATGCCGATCTGGTCGGCGCTGATCTCATGGGCCGTCCTGGGCGAGCGCTTGCGGCTGCGCCTGGTGCTGGCCATCCTGCTCGGTGGAGCCGGCGTGGCGCTGCTGATGGTGCAAAGCTTTGCAGCATATGCTGCCGCCCCGCTCGGCCTGGCGCTCGGGCTGGCATCGGCCATTGGCTGGGCTGTCGGCACCCTGATTCTGAAGCGCGGCAAGGTGGAAGTACCGGTGCTGGTGCTGACCGGCTGGCAATTGCTGCTGGGCGCCATTCCGATGATTGCCGGTGCCCTCCTGCTGGGCGACTGGCACTGGTTCATGCCGACCTGGCAGACTATCGTCATCGTGGGCTACATCACGCTGGTTCCCATGTGTATCGGCAACGTATGCTGGTTCGCCATCGTTGGCCTGTTGCCAGCCAATATTGCCGGACTGTCCTCCGTCATGGTTCCGGTGGTGGCCATGGTGGCAGGGGCGCTGGTCAACGGCGAGCCGCTGGGCCCGCTGCATCTGCTCTCCATGGCCGCCTGTGCAGCCTCCCTGGTACTGGCGCTGGGTGGCAGATCGGCATAGGATTGGCACCATGCAGTTCATCGTGGTCGGCGCGGGCGCCATCGGTTGTTATGTGGGTGGGCGACTGGCCGCCGGCGGACGGCGCGTCAGCCTGGTCGGACGGTCGCGCGGCATCGAGACGCTGGCCGCGACCGGTCTGACCATCACCGATCTGGATGGTTTGCGGGCCCATGTGGCGCCGCACCGGCTGCAACTGGCCACCTCGCTGTCGCAGGTGCGCATGAGCCCCCAGGATGTAGTCCTGCTGTGTGTCAAGGGCGGCGCCACCGAGTCGGCAGCGCTGCAGATCGCCGCTTGCTGCCCCGTTGGCACGACCGTACTGTCGTTGCAGAACGGCGTCGACAACGTGGCGCGCATTGCGGCCATCGCCGCGGGCATGAAGCCGCTGGCAGGCATGGTGGCCTGCAACGTGGTGATGCCATCCCCCAGCCATGTGCACCGGGCCACCGACGGTCTGATCTATATGGCGCGCAACACCACCACATTGGAAATGGCGTTCCTGATGGACGCCTGCGGTCTGAAAACCGTGCTCGCCAGCGACATGCGGCCAGTCCAGTGGGGCAAGCTGCTGCTGAACCTGAACAACCCGGTCAACGCCTTGTCCGACCTGCCGTTGCGTTCGCAACTGATGGACCGCGACTACCGCCGCGTGCTGGCGGCGCTGCAGCGCGAGGCACTTGCGGCGATGCGCGCCGCTGGCATCCGGCCGGCCCGGGTGGGTCCTGCACCACCCATCCTGTTGCCGCACATCCTCGGTTTGCCGAACTGGCTGTTCAAGGCGCTCGCCGCCCGCATGCTGCGCATCGACGAATCCGCCCGCTCCTCCATGTGGGACGACCTGCAACGGGGCCGCGTGACGGAAATCGACGATTTGTGCGGCGCGGTGGTGCGCCTGGGCACCCGGCATGGCGTGCCGACCCCCCACAACAGCGCCATGTGCCGCCTGATCGCCGCACACCATCGCGGCGAGCGGCTGAGCGGCCGCGCGATGCGCAGCGCAGCGCTGCAGTGAAGATGCCCGCCGGGCCGCACACCACCACGGCACGCTACGGCACCTCCAATATGGCAACCCCTCCCAACTACCTGAACCCCGGCCTGCCGGGCGGCCTGCGCGTGGTGCAGATGCCGGTCGTGGATGCGACGCCAGACAACCTGAGCGGGTACGGCCATCTGGTGGACGACCCCAATCAGTGCAAGGTGGAGATCGTGCGCTGGCCTGCCGCGGGCTGGCGCACCGTGGACACCGATAGCGGCGACGAAGCCGGCACCACCGAAGGCGTTTTTGTGAGCGACTGGCAGGGCGACATCCTGTACGGTCGCAACGACGCGGTGGGCGGCCACTACATCCTGGCCTATGCCGAGATGCCCGAACATGCAGACCCGCGGCACCCGCGCGATCCGCAGCGCATGATGCTCTGGCACGCCAACTACCACCCGGACGGCGGCCAGCTGTTTTTCCCGCTGGAGGCCAAACCCTTCCTGGTGCCGCTGGCCTTGCCGGGTGACGACGTGAAGCCGGATGACTTTGTGTGCTTCCGGTTCGACGGTCGCAAGGGCCTGTACATCCACCCCAACATCTGGCACGAGGGAGTGTTCGGCCTGCGTGGCACGCTGCGCTTCTTCGACAAGCAGGGCGCGGTGCACGCCCGGGTGTCGGTGGACTTCGCGCGCGAATTCGGCTGTCTGCTGTCGGCACCCACCACGGCCTGAAGCGCCCATTCCACCACGGAGATCCGCATGCGTACCCAGGTTGCCATCATCGGTGCCGGCCCGTCCGGCCTGCTGCTTGGCCAGTTGCTGGCCCAGGCCGGTATAGCCAACGTGATCATCGAGCGCCAGAGTGCCGATTACGTGCTCGGGCGCATCCGCGCCGGCGTGCTGGAGCAGGTCACGGTGGACCTGCTGGACGCGGTGGGGGTCGGCGCGCGCATGCACCGCGAAGGCCTGCCCCACG
>JANNDB010000706.1:0-2177 GCA_031387285.1 Betaproteobacteria bacterium
CGCCGCACACGCCGGCGACCGACCGCATGATCGATGCCGGCGCCATTGCCGCCATGAAGCCCGGAGTCGTACTCGTCAACATCGCCCGCGGTCAGGTGATCGACGAGGCGGCGCTTATCGCCAGCTTGCATAGCGGCCATATCGCCTTCGCCGGCCTTGACGTGGCCATGGCCGAGCCGTTGCCCCCGTCGTCCCCACTTTGGGACATGGCCAACGTGCTGATCAGCCCGCATTCGGCCAGCACTGCTCCCAGCGAGAATGGCAAGATCGTCGACATTTTCTGTCGTAATCTGGACGCCTATCTGGCCGGTCGGCCGAACGACATGATCAACATACTCGACAAGCAGCGCCGCTATTGAAACGGACTCTTCGGGCCTATGAGTGGGAAAACGAGGGATAGGATTTTCAAACGCCATAGGACGCCCCAAGAAAGGGCCTGAAATAGCTCCCGGCCGAGCCCGCAGAGGGCCGAAGTACGCAAGTCCGGGCGGATTCAGCGCGCAATCTGAGCGTCTGCCGGCTCGGGGCTGGCGAGTTGGCAGGTCTTTGAAGGTTCACGCCTCGCAGGATTGGCCCGGTCTCAGGGTTGACCCTGATGTTGGCATGGCCTGCCGACACAGCGCGCAGTCCCCACCACCAACGACCGCTCTGGAGCAGGCAGATGGCAAAGCCGAATGTCAGGACCCAGTCTACTTCGGGCGCTCCCAAACCTCTGGGAACGCGCATGGGCATTGGGTTTCCAGATTTCGTTGGGCCACCAGCGTAGTAAAACCCTCGCGGCCACAAAAAAACCGCCTTGCGGCGGTTTTTTTGCTTTGCTGGCAGCGCACCCGTTACAAACGGCAGAGTTCCAACCGGAACTCCGTGCGATGGGACTTGTGAAGCCCCGGTTTACGCGGCCTTGGGAGCCGCTGTGGCCAATGACTTGACCTTGGTGGACAGCCGGCTCTTGTCGCGCGCAGCCTTGTTCTTGTGGAAGATGCCCTTGTCGGCAACCGTGTCCACCACGGCCTGCATCTTGGCAAACAGCTCGGTGGCCTTGGTCTTGTCGCCGGTGATGACGGCCTTTTCGACGTTTTTCACCGCGCTGCGGTATTGCGAACGCAACGAGGTGTTGGCTGCGTTGATCTTGACGTCCTGGCGGACGCGTTTGCGCCCGGAGGCCAGGCGCGGGTTCTTTTTCTTGGGCTTGGTAGATGCCATGGTGTTTGATTCCTAGTGTCTGAGGATGATGCCAGCAAAGCTCTCCATTGTAACAGCGACGACCCTGCCAACCTTGGCCGCTGCAACGACGCTGCGGCCGGCGCGCAGGCCACCGCTACACTGCCGCGGTGAGTCTCCTCAAAGCCGCATCGACCGTTTCCCTGCTCACGCTGGCTTCCCGGGTTACCGGCATGGTGCGCGACCTGCTGATGGCGTCGGTTTTCGGCGCCACCGCCATGACGGACGCCTTCAATGTAGCGTTCCGCTTGCCCAACATGTTTCGCCGGCTCTTCGGCGAAGGCGCCTTCAGCCAGGCTTTTGTGCCGGTTCTGGGCGCCAGCAAGGTGGAGCGGGGCGAGGCGGCCACGCAGGTCCTGATCGGCCATGTGGCCACGGTCCTGTTCTGGGTACTGGTACTGACCTGCGTGTTGGGCGTGCTGGCCGCGCCTTTGCTGGTATGGGTAATGGCCAGCGGCCTGCAGCAGAATCCGCGTAGCTTCGACGCGGCGGTCGTGATGGCGCGCTGGATGTTCCCCTACATCGGCTTCATGTCACTCGTGGCCTTGGGTGCCGGCATTCTCAACACCTGGAAGCGGTTTGCGATTCCGGCCTTCACGCCGGTGCTGCTCAATGTGGCCATGATTGCCGCCGCCTGGTTGGGGGCGCCGTGGGTCGCCGCGCTGGGAATCGAGCCTATTTATGCGATGGTGATGGGCGTGCTGGGTGGTGGCGTATTGCAGCTCGGCTTGCAGATGGCGGCTCTGCGCCGACTGGGCATGTTGCCGCGGCTCCAGTGGCGCTGGAGCGAAGTGCAACTGGCGTGGGCCGACAGCGGAACCCGTCGAATCGCCACGCTCATGGGCCCGGCCCTGCTGGGCGTGGGCGTCGCGCATCTGTCGGCCATCATCAATCTGCAGATCGCTTCCCACCTGACGCCGGGCAGCGTGAGCTGGATGGGTTATGCCGAGCGTCTG
>JANNDB010000740.1:0-2570 GCA_031387285.1 Betaproteobacteria bacterium
GGAACTGCGGTCGCTGGGCAAGCAGCAGTTGCAGCCCGATCTCATACTGTGGCAACAAGGCGAAGCCGATGTCCGCGCCGCAACCAGTACGCGCGGCTACCGCGAGTCGCTGCTGGAACTGCAGACTCTTTTACAACAGACCGGGCAGCGCGCTCCCATCATGCTGGCGTATTCGACCATCTGTCGCGGAGCGCCTTCGCAAGCCATCCGCGCCGGAGTAGACGGCGCACTGGCCCTCAATTTGGGGTTTCTACGCGGCCCCGACACCGATACCCTGGACGGACCTGATTTCCGGCACGACGGATGCCATTTCTCGGTGCAGGGCCTGGATGCGGCCGCTAGAATGTGGGCGCATCAGGTGCGGGACGCCACACGCGCCCAAGCCAAGGGATCCTGAGCAACTGCCCTGGCCCATGCATTTCGGTCGCCCATGATTTGAACGGATAGTCGGATGCTCTCTACTTCCCAGCGCGGTGCGTTGAAAACCTTGGCAGTGGCGGCCTTGGCTATTTCCGCGACCTGGGCCGTGGCAAACAAGCCTGCCAACGTAACTGATGGAGAAGTAGCGCTCCTGCCCTCGTATTGCCCCGACACGATGGGATTCAAGTACGGGGACGCGACCTACAACACCTCACCCAGAGCTGCCTATTGGGTTTCGTTGATGGGCCCGGGATTTTGGGCCGTGCATCACTATTGCTGGGCTTTGGCCAATCTGCGCAGGGCCAAGGGGATACCCAGCCGATCTCCGCTACGCGTTGGAACGCTGGAGGGAGTCCGGGCCGATTACATCTACGTGTTCGAAAACACAAGACCCGACTTTGTCCTGTTGCCGGAGATCTATACGCGCATGGGCGAGGTCGAACTGCTCCTGGGCAATGTTGGTGGGGCGCTTGTGGCCTACGCGAAGGCACGCCAATTGAAGCCAGACTATTGGCCAGCGTATTCAGAATGGGCTGAATTTCTGATCAAGGCGAACCAGAAGGTTGCCGCCAAACAATTGATCGAGTCCGGGTTGTCGTTTGCGCCAGATTCCAAGGCTCTGGCCGACCTGTACCGCTCCTTGGGGGGCAATCCCTCGACCATACAACTGGTTGCGGCCACGCCATCGCGCGCGGCGGCAAGCGAGCCTGCAAAGCCCTCCGAATGACAAGGCGGCCCGCCCTTCCGATGCCGGCCAACAGAACGCGCGTCCGGTGAGTTCGGTAAGGCGATCGCTCGCCTACTCTCTGATCGACAACTACCTGGGGGTTGTCCTGCAGTTGGCGAGCACCCTGATCATCTCCCGGTTGCTCACGCCCGACGAGATCGGAATCTTCGCGGTGGCTGCCGTGCTGGCCGCCCTCGCCAGCACCTTTCGCGACTTCGGTGTAGCGGAGTACCTGATACAGGTCAAGGAGCTCACTGCCGAGAAAATCCGGGCCGCATTTGCGGCCAACATCACCATCTCCTGGCTCATGGCTGCCACCCTGGTCGCAAGCAGTGGCTGGGTCGCAGATTTTTACCGCCAGCCTGGCATTGCCCAGGTCATGCGGGTGCAGGCCATCAGCTTTCTGCTGATTCCATTCGGTGCCGTGACGATCGCCTACTTTCGGCGCGAACTGAACTACCGGCCAATTTTCATCGCGAATCTTCTGGCCAACATCAGTACATTCGTGGTTGCTGTGGGGGCGGCGCTCGCGGGTATTGGCTACATGAGCCTGGCATGGTCATCACTGGCTGGCGTAGTGGTTACGGTTGTGGCTGCCATGCTCATGCGGCCGCGGGAATTTCCGCGCATGCCATCTTTCCGCGGGATTGGCGAGGTGATCGAATTCGGCAAACACGCCAGCGGCATCTATCTGTTCGGGCAGATTGGCAAAGGCGCACCGGAGGCGGTCATCGGTCGCGCCCTGGACATGGCGTCGGTGGCATTCTTCAGCCGGGCCAATGGCTTGCTGGAGCTGTTCAACCGCACCGTATTGCGGGCCGTTCTCCCGGTCTGCTTGCCGTACTTCGCCGATTCTGCGCGCTCGGGCGCAGGCGTCAAGGCTGGATACCTCAAGGCGAGCAGCCTGCTGACCGGAATAGGATGGCCCTTCTTTGCAGTCATGGGCTTGTTGGCTTTTTCGGCAATCCGCATCCTGTATGGGCCCCAATGGATGCCGGCGGTCACGCTGGCGCAGATCCTGTGCATTGCGGGGATGCTGGAACTGCCTTACTACCTTGCCACTGAAGTGATGATCGCCCAGGGTCGGGTGGACCAGAGCAACCGGCTGCAGTTCTTTGTTCAAGGCTTCAGGGTGTTGGGCTTGATGTTTGCATTTCCATTTGGGTTGATGGGCGCATGCTGGGGCGTTGTCGGCGCAGGTGCAATCGGTGCAGTGATATCGCAGCTTTTTTTGCGACACACGATCGGGCTGCAATTCTCCGAAGTCTTGAAGTCTCTTGCGCCCAGCATGGCAGTTGCTGCGGCGACAGTGGTCGGGCCTGCGCTGGTCCTTGGCTGGGCACCACAGACCGAGTCCAACTTCATGCCTCTTTTCGCGGGTTGCGCATTGCTGGCAGCCGTCTCCTGGCTGGCCGCACTGCGC
>JANNDB010000769.1:0-2261 GCA_031387285.1 Betaproteobacteria bacterium
ACGGCGACCGCGCCTTCCACACCGCTGTGGTGCAAGCCAGTGGCAACAGCGTGCTGATTGAAACCGTGCAGACTTTCTGGGACTCACGCCGCGGCCCGGTGTTCGAACGGCTGGGCGGGCATTTTGAATCCGTGCCCTCATGGCGCGCCGCCATCGCGGAACATGAGGCCGTGCTGGAGGCAGTGCGCGCGCGCGACGCGGCCGCAGCCCGCGTGGCGATGCACGTGCACATGGACAAGTCCCATTCCCGTTTCAGCGCGAGCTGGCGCCGCGCCAACAAGAGTTGAGTTCCGCCCAGCACCACCCATCCACCATTTTTCACCACGACCACCAGGAGACAAGCATGAAGAAACGATTCGTCCTCAAAACCCTCGCCGCCAGCGCGGCACTGGCCCTGGGGCTGGCCGCCGCCGGCCTGGCCCAGGCGCAGACCAAGCTCAAGTGGGCGCATGTGTATGAGACGTCGGAGCCCTATCACACCCAGTCAGTGTGGGCCGCGGCAGAAATCAAGAAGCGCAGCAACGGCAAGTTTGACATCGAGGTCTTCCCCGCCTCCAGCCAGGGCAAGGAGACTGATATCAACCAGGGCATGCAACTCGGAACGGTCGACATGATCATCAGCGGCCCCTCGTTTGCAGCGCGCAGCTACCCGCGCCTCGGCATCGCCTACTACCCGTTCATCTTCCGCGACGGAGACCACCTGCTGGCTTATAGCAAGAGTGCCTTTTTCAAGGAGATGACCGACGAGTTCCGGGCCAAGACCGGGATTCAGATAACGGCCTACACGTATTACGGCGCACGCCATACCACCGCGCAAAAGGCATTCACCAATTGCGAAGGCATGAAGGGTCTGAAGATTCGCGTTCCGGACGTTCCCGTGTACACCGCTACGCCCAGGGCCTGCGGCGCCAACCCGACTCCGATCGCCTTTGCCGAGGTTTACCTTGCGCTGCAAAACGGTACCGTCGACGCCCAGGAGAACCCGTTGACCACGATCGAGGCGAAGAAATTCTACGAAGTGCAAAAAGCCATCATGCTGACCGGTCATATCGTCGACGGCCTGACCACCCAGGTTGCACCCCACATCTGGACCAAGCTCAGCGACGCCGAGAAAGCCATGTTTATCGACGTGACACGCGAGGCGGCCGCCAGGGCCTCGGCGGAGATCAAGAAGCGCGAAGGCGAGCTGGTGGACGAGTTCAAGAAGAAGGGTCTGCAGATCGTCAATGTGGACCGCAAGTCGTTCCAGGACGCGGTGCTGAAATCGACCACGCTGGAGTCACTGGGCTATACCAAGGCCGATTACGACAAGATCCAGGCAGCCAAATGATGGGTGCAGCATCGGGCGTCCGCACCAGACTGGCTGGCGGCGCCCCATGCGGGGCTGAGGTACTGCTGTGAGCACCACGGTCGACCTTGACGCCTTGCCGAAGGTCATGGGGGACGACGGCCAGTTCCACGCCGCCGATGAGGAGGTCGACCTGTCGGCCACGCCCATCGAGGCGTGGGCGGCGCTCGGCTTCTTCTGGCTGCTGGGGCTCACCGTGTTCTACCAGTTCTTCACGCGTTACGTGCTGAACAACTCGGCGGCCTGGACAGAGGAGATTGCACGCTATCTGCTGATTGCCACGGTGTTCATCGGGGCTGCCATCGGCGTGGCGAAAAACAACCATATCCAGGTCGACTTCTTCTACCGCTTCATGCCGCAGCCGGTCTCGCGTGCATTGGCGCTGCTGGTCGATGTGCTGCGCATCGCCTTTTTCGGGACGGCTGTGGTACTGAACTGGCAGATGATGCAAAAGCTGGGAAGCTACAAGATGACCATCATCGACCTGCCGATGAATATCGTGTATTCGATATGCATGCTGGGTTTTGCCGCCATGTTTCTACGCTCCATATGGGTGCTCAAGGTGCACTGGCAACGCGGCTACTGCGTGCTGGAGAAACCCGAGTCCACGATGGACGATCGCTGAGGAAGCAGCCAGACCATGTTGAAGATCATCTTTCTCTTTCTGATGTCGGGCGGCATTCCGGTGGCCATCGCCATGGCGGGCTCGGCGCTCATCTACCTGTACTGGAACGGCGGCACGCCACCGTTCGTGGTGATCCACCGCATGATCAGCGGCATCGACAGCTTTCCGCTGCTCGCCGTGCCGTTTTTCATCCTGGCGGGCAATCTCATGAACAACGCCGGCATCACCAACCGCATCTACAACTATGCGCTGGCGCTGGTCGGCTGGCTCAAGGGCGGCCTGGGGCAT
>JANNDB010000795.1:0-11693 GCA_031387285.1 Betaproteobacteria bacterium
CTGGCGCGCATCGCGCAGCGCGAGTCGCAGGTCGGCGCCTGGCAGTTTCTCGACGCCACGCGTGCCCTGGAGCGCGCCCGCCTTGCCGACAAACAAGCGCCGACGGGTCCGCTGCACGGCATCCCGGTGGGCATCAAGGACATCATGGACACGGTGGACATGCCGACCACGCTCGGTTCGCCGATCTACGCCAGGCGCCAGCCGGACTGGGATGCGGCCTGCGTCGCGGCTTTGCGCGCGGCCGGTGCGATTGTTCTGGGCAAGACGGTGAGCACCGAGTTCGCCTATTTCCAGCCGGGCAAGACCCGCAATCCGCACAACCTGCTGCACACGCCCGGTGGCTCCTCCAGCGGCTCGGCGGCGGCGGTGGCCGACTGCATGGTGCCGGTGGCGCTGGGCTCGCAGACCGCAGCCTCGGTGACCAGACCCGCCGCGTTTTGTGGTGTGTACGGGTACAAGGCCAGCCATGGCGAGTTCAGCCTGTCGGGGATTCGCCCGTTTGCCGAGTCGCTGGATTCGTTGGGCGTTCTGTCGCGTTCGGTGGACGACATCGTGCTGCTTCGCTCGGTGCTGCTGGGCCGGTCGCTGGCCGAAGTGCGGCCCCTGGACACTCCCCCCAGGGTGGCGGTGTGCCGCACGGCGCAATGGTCGCAGGCCGAACCGCAGGCGCAACGTGCGTTGGACGGCATGGTGCAGACCTGTAGAGCAGCGGGTGCGGTCATCACTGAACTGGAGTTGCCTGCGCAGTTCGCCACACTGATCGATGCCCAGAAGACCATCATGGCGTATGAGGCGGCGCACAACTATGTCTATGAAACCACGCGCTGCAACGAACAGCTCAGTGACGCATTTCGTGCCTTGACCGAGACCGGCCGCACGCTCAGCCGCGATGCCTATGCCAGCGCGCGACAAGCCGTCGTCGAGGCCAAGCGCATGCTGCGCACGATGGCGGCTGACCTTGACGCATGGATCGCGCCTGCGGCCATCGGCGAAGCCCCGCTTGCCACATCGGGTACTGGCGACCCGGTGATGAGCCGGATGTGGACGGCGCTCCAGGGGCCGAGCCTGTGTGTGCCTGTGGGCCGGGGTGTGCAGGGTTTGCCTTTGGCCGTGCAACTGGTGGCGCCCGAGGGCCAGGATGACAACCTTTTGCGGACCGGCCTGTGGGTTGGCGCACTGCTGGAGAGAGCATGACAAACAAACCGGACTACGAGGTTTTCGAGGCGGGCAACGTGGCGCTGCAGTCCGGCCTCACCTACCGCGGCGCAAAACTGGCCTACAAGACCTACGGCACGCTGAACGCGCAGCGCAGCAATGCCATCGTGTACTGCACCTCCTACGCGGCCCACCACACCGACATCGAGTTCATGGTGGCGCCAGGTGCCGCCCTGGACCCGGACAAATACTTCATCATCATCCCCAACCTGTTCGGCAATGGCCTGTCGTCCTCGCCGTCCAACACGCCGGCGCCGTATGACAAGAGCCGTTACCCGCACTTCACGGCCTACGACAACGTGGCGGTGCAGCACAGGCTGGTGACCGAGGTGTTCGGCATCAGCACGCTGCAACTGGTCTATGGCTGGTCCATGGGCGGCATCCAGGCCTACCAGTGGGCCGCGCAATATCCGCAGATGGTCCGGCGCATCGGTGTGTCCTGTGGCGCTGCACGTTGTTCGCCGCACAACTTTGTGTTCCTGGAAGGGGTCAAGGCGGCGCTGACAGCCGATGTGAACTTTCAGGATGGCTGGTTTGCCGCCAAGCCCGAGCGCGGTTTGCGCGCCATGGGCCGTGTCTACGCCGGTTGGGCGCTGTCGCAGGCCTTCTATCGCGACCGCATGTGGCGTGACATCGGGTTCTCGTCGCTGGAGGACTTCCTGGTCATGTCCTGGGAGGGCAGCTTCCTGCGGCGCGACGCCAACAACCTGCTGGCCCATATGTGGACCTGGCAACACGCCGACATCAGCGACAACACCATCTACCAGGGCAACTTCGCCAGGGCGCTGGGCTCGATCACCGCACGCGCCCTGATCATGCCCAGCGAAACCGACCTGTATTTCACGGTCGAGGATAACCGGCGCGAAGTGGCCTTGATGAAAAACGCCGAGCTCGCGCCAATCCCCACCAACTGGGGCCACCGTGCCGGCAATCCCGCTGGCAACCCGATCGACGCGACGTTCTTGAACAGCAACCTGATGCGGTTGCTGGCAACCTGAGGAGTGCACCATGAGCGACAACCCGCGCGCCGTGAACATGATCTACAGCGGCTACAACAAACCCAAGGACCGGCCGGTCGACGACGAGTTGTCGCGGGTCGGGCCGGGCACGCCCGCAGGCGAATACCTGCGCCGCTTCTGGCACCCGATCATGATGAGCGCGCGCCTGACCGACAAGACGATGGCAGTCCGCATCCTGGGAGAAGACCTGGTGCTGTACCGCGACCTGTCGGGTGATATCGGCCTGGTGCACAAACACTGCAGCCATCGCGGCATGTCGCTGGAGTACGGCATCGTGGTCGAACACGGCATCCGCTGTGCCTACCATGGCTGGTGCTTCAACCATGAAGGGCGGGTCCTGGACACCCCCGGCGAGGTGCCCGGCAGCCCGCTGAAGGACCGGCTGTTCCATGGCGCCTACCCGGTGGTTGAGTTCAAGGGGCTCGTGTTCGCGTATTTCGGCCCGCCCGAGCGCAAGCCGCCGTTCCCCCAACTCGACATGATGGACCACCCGGGCAACGAGATGGTGCCGTGGCAGATCCATTCGCCCTGCAACTGGTTGCAGGTGAGCGAGAACTCGATGGACCCGTACCACACGCCTTTCCTGCACACCCGCATGTCCGGTGTGCAGTTCGAGGAGATCTGGGGCGAATTGCCCGTCGTCGACTACCACGAGCGCGAGTTCGGCTTCTTCTACACCAACGCGCGACGCAGCGGCGACAACATCTGGATCCGGATGCATGACCATCTGCTGCCCAACTTCTCGCAGAACGGCGGCCTGTATGAAAAGGGCGAAGCGGTGCGCTATCTGGGCCGCACCAGCCTGACGCGCTGGGCGGTGCCAATCGACGACACCAATACCTACGTCATCGCCTGGCGCAATCTGAACCGGATGGACGACCCGGAAGGCCGCTCCAGGCGCGACCAGATCGGTTGGGAGTCGGTGGATTTCTA
Source organism: Betaproteobacteria bacterium (assembly GCA_031387285.1). Classification (GTDB taxonomy): domain Bacteria; phylum Pseudomonadota; class Gammaproteobacteria; order Burkholderiales; family Burkholderiaceae_C; genus CAISIP01. The sequence continues at coordinate 3,168 of JANNDB010000795.1, forward strand.
TGGCCAGAATGCCGACCGGCCGTTCAGCCAGCGGCAGTCCAACCCGGGCGACTGGGATGCCTGGGTCAGCCAGGGACCGATCAACAGCCACCAGCGCGAGACGCTTGGCGGCACTGACCAGGGTGTGCGGCTGTTGCGCAACGCGCTGCGCAAGGGGGTACGCAATCTGCAGCAGGGCATCGAGCCGATGGCGCCGCAGGCCGGGGACATGCCGTTTGTGCCGACCTTCGGCGGCGACACCATCCTGCGCGTGCCCAAGGGTGCGGGTGATGACCGGGCGTTGATTCTGGAGGTGTCGCGCAAGATTGCCGATGCCTATGTGCGGTTCCAGCATTTGCCCGACGCCGAACGCCGTGCCGCCATCGACCGCGAACTGGCGCCGCTGAACGTCGCTTGAGGCTGGACATGAGCACGGTACAACCTCTGGTGCGCCGGCCACTGCCGCCACCCTCGCGCGATGGCGAGTTTGCGAGGTTGGTCCGACCGGATGGCATGGTGCACCGTACCTTGTTCACGGATCCCGCAATCTTCGAACGCGAAATGACACAGGTATTCGGCGGTACCTGGGTGTTTCTGGTGCATGTTTCGGAGATTCCCAAACCCGACGATTTCAAGTGCGTCACTGTCGGCCGCAGACCGGTCATCGTCACCCGGGGGGGCGATGGCGAGATTCGAGCGCTGATGAACCGGTGCACGCATCGCGGGACGACGGTCTGCCTGGAAGCCCAGGGCAATGCCAGGCGATTCCAGTGCGCCTATCACGGCTGGTCGTTCTCCAATACCGGCGAACTGCTGACAGTCACCTTTGCCGAAGGGTATGGGCCTGGTTTCGACAAGGCGGCTCACAACCTCGGCCGCTTCCCGCGGATCGAGACGTATGGCGGCTATGTGTTCGGTTCGCTGAACGCCGAGGTGGAGCCGCTCGATCACTGGCTGGGACCTGCCAAGGCCCTGATCGACTGGTCGCTGACCGCGTTCACGACCCCGGGCGCCCGGGTGGTGCGCTCCAGCAGCATGGTGTTCCATGCCAACTGGAAGCTCCAGAACGACAACAACGGGGACATGTACCACGTCCCGTTCACGCACCGCTCGATTGCGCAGATGACTGCGGACCGGCATGGTGCAGGCAAGGCCCTGGATCACTTCCGCGGTGACAACAACCCGATGGCCGTGAAGTATCTCGGCCATGGTCACAAGTTGATCGATCAACGACCCTCGATCCCCTCGCCGTGGGAACGGGCAAGGCCGGTTCCGGGGCGTGAGGCGTATGCCGGCGCCTTGCTCGACAACCTGGGTCCGGAGCAGGCGCAGTCCCATCTGAACATGACCGGGCGCGCTGGAATCAACCTGATCCTCTACCCGAACATGATCATCTCGGGTGCCGGATCGTTCAATGTGTACGAACCGATCGCGGTCGACAAGACGGTCGTGCATTCCTACGGTGTCGTTCTGGACGACGCCCCCATGGCCGTCAACGCCCTCAAGAGCCGGTTCCTGGAGGACTTCGCGGGCTTTGGCTACAGGGACGACAACGAGATCTTCGAACGCATCCAGCACGGCTTGACGACCATTCCCGAAATGGAGTGGGTTGACTTCAGCAAGGGGCTCGGTACCGATCGCGAGTCGGTTGGCGACGACGGCAGCATCACGGGCGCCGTGTCTGACGAGACCGGCATCCGGGGGGCCTACCAGCATTGGGCCGAGCTGATGGAGCGCACGGTGCATCCGTGTGTGCTGACGTGAGTGATGTGGATGTGCGACAGGCGCCAGCGCAGGAGTCCGGCGCGTACGTCAATGATGCGCGCTACGCGAGACTGCTCGCGCTGTGGCAGCAGGCGGCTGGCCCGCAGATGCCCGGAACCGCCCGCGCCGATGGAGCGGTCGAGGAACTGCTGTGGCGCGAAGCCCGGCTGCTGGACGAGCAGCATCATGACGCCTGGCTGGAGCAGTTCACCCCGGAGTGTCTGGTCTGGGTGCCCGCCCAGGTCGTTCCAGCGGACCCCCGCCTGAACACTGGAATCTACCTGGACGACCGCCGACGCATGGTCGACCGGGTTGCGATGATTCGCTCTGGATATCTGCATGCCCAGACCCCGGCCTCACGTACACGGCGGATGCTGGGCAACGTTGAGCAATGGGTCGACCGGGCGGCCGACAGCCTGGTCGCACGCGCGAATCTGGTGATCTGGGAACACCGCAAAGGGCAGACGCGCGCGTGGCCCGGCTATCAGGTCTACGAGATCGAGCGGACGATGGACGGGCCCATGCGCATTGCCAACAAGATCATCTGCCTGCTGGAGCGCGACGCGCCGCAGGGCAACTACGCCTTCATGTTGTGACGTTCCAATGACGCCTGCGCGGGCTGCTGTTGTGGGTGCCTTGACCGCCGATGCTGCATCGCTGGGCTTGCACTGGCTCTACGACGCAGGGCGGCTGCGCCACCTGCAACGCGGTGGCCCGTTGGCGTTCAGGTCTCCAGACGCTGCAAACTACGCCGGCGTGGCCGGGTACTTCGCGCATGCCGGAAAGCAGGCAGGGGACTTGTCACCTTATGGCGAAAGCTGCCGTCTGATGCTGTCCCACCTCGTGCGCTGGAATGGCGTTTTCCAGCGGCAGGCCTACCAGCAGGAGTGGCTGGCCTGTTTCGGCCCGGGCGGCACCTGGGTCGGGTATGCGGACCGCCCGACGCGCCGCACGGTGGTGCGCCTGCTGTCGTGCGCAACGCCGGAGCAGTATCCGGCGGTATCTGGTGTCGACGACGACCAGCTGCCCGCGCTGGAATGCGTCCCGGCACTGGTGGCTTTCCACCGGGGCGACCTGGAGGGTCTGATGCCGGCCGTCCAGAAGGCGGTCGCTGTGACGCACGACGATCCGCTGGCCCGCGACGCCGCCCATGCCTGTGCGTTGGCGCTGCACCAGGTCGTGTCGGGGGCAGGCCTGGCTCAAGCGCTGGCACATGCCGCAGCAGCAGCCGGCCCGGTACTGCAACCATTGCTCGCCGAGGCACTCTCGATGCCGGTGCTGGACCCGCAGGCCGCCAGTTCGCGCTTTGGCATGCCCTGCCACCTGCCGCAGGGGATGCCGGTGCTGTTTCACATTGCCTTGCGTGCAGGCAGCTACCAGGAGGCCGTTGAAGCCAATATCCTGGCCGGCGGCGACAGTTGCGGCCGCAGCCTGATGCTCGGCGCATTGCGTGCCGCCGAGGCGGCGGCGCGGGGGGACGCAGCCGCCATTCCACAGGCCTGGCTGGTGCGAATGCCGATGAGGCCTGCGATCAGCGCCGACCTGGCGCGATGGGGCTGCTGACTACCGCACCACGCTCGCCACGAGCGTGATCTCCACCGGCGCCCTGCCGGTAGCGACGCATCCCGGACGTGAACATCAAATCCCCATGCCGGACCGCCGGGCGGTACGCGCCCTGCAGTACCGGTTGCGCGACGCGCTGGTTCATGCGCGATAGATCTCGACCATGCGCACGATGCGCTGTACCGCCGCAACCGCCGCCGCGTGGTCCTGCGAGAAATTGAGGCGGATGCTCTGACTGAGCCCGGGCCCGAACTCGGACCCGGGCGTCACGGTCACGCCAGCCTGATGGCGCAGCAGGCGCACGAAGCTTGCGCCGTCCACCGCCAACGGCGGCAATTCGGGAAAGAGATAACTCCCGGCCTGCGGCGTGGTGGTGTGCAGCCCGCCGTCCTGAAAGACGCGCAGCAGCGCATCGCGGATCGCTTCATGCTCGCGCGTGCGCTGCGCCATCCAGCCGTCGGGTTCGGCGAACCAGGTATCGAGGGCTGCCTGGTTGTACCCCGCTGCGCGCAGCGATACGATGGCTTGCAAGCGCTCCATCCGATCGATCAGCTTCGGCGACCCGAAAGCCACGCCGAGGCGAAAGCCGCTCAACGATTCGGTCTTCGATGGCCCCATGATCGTGATCAGTTCGTCGGGTACGCGCTCGCAGGCGCGCAGATGGGTGTATGACTCGCCGCTGTACAGCAGCCGCGAATACAGCTGGTCGACGATCAGGGCGACGCCATAAGTGGCCGCAAGCGATGCGATCGCGGTGATCGCTGTACGCGAATAGACAACACCAGTCGGGTTGTTCGGTGTCGAGAAGACGCAGACTGTGGTGCCATTCCTGAACGCCGACTCGATGGCATGGAGGTCGGGACCGTTGTCCGATGCGGTGCCCTTGAAGCGTAGCGGAATCGGCGCGCGTTGGCCACCGAAGAACTCCACCAGTTTGCGGTTCGCGAAGTAGTCAGGCTCCATCACCGCCACTTTGGTTCCCGCCGTCACGGTGGCTCCGAGAGCGAGGAACAGCGCACCCTGCGTACCGGGCGTGATGATCAATTCGCGAGTGGCATCGACGGGCCGTCCCGTGAACGCGCCGAGTCGTGCTGCCACACGCTCGCGGATCTGCGCAGCCCCGCGATACTCGGTGTAGGCCTGTCGCGCCCCACGCGAAAAACCATCGTTCCAGACCTCAGATGCCCCTGGTGTCGGCGGGAACGCGTCCACGTCGCCATGCGAGAAGTCAACCGGAACGCCCCCAAGCATTTCGCCGCGCCTCAGGCTCTCGAGATCGCCGCCCTGTTGCCGGACTTCCTGACCGGGCGCATTGTCCGTGGCCAGCGCCCTGAATTTCTCGTCAATCGTCTTCATCGGTTTCTCCTGCGGCAATTGCTGCCCGGCTGCCCAGGGCGGACAGCCCCGGGCACTTGTCGCTACCGGGGGTGTGCTGGCGCCCACGCACCGTGCGCAGTCAGATCATCTTCAGATAGCGCTGCTTCTCCCAGTCGGTCACATGCACGGAGTAGGCGTGCCATTCAGCGCGTTTGTAGTCGAGCCAGGCGGACGCCATCTTCCTGCCCATCACCGCCTCGCTCAGCGGGTCGGCCTCGAAGGCGTCAAGGGCCTGCTCCAGCGTTGCTGGCAGGCGTGACACGCCGATGGCGCCGAGCTCCGACTGGGTCTTGAGGTACATGTTCTCCAGGTGTGGTTGGCCTGGATCGAGACGATCCCGCACACCCTCCAGCCCGGCAGCGATGGTCATGGCCAGGCCCAGATAGGGGTTGCAGGCGGCGTCGGGCAAACGCAGTTCGACGCGTCCACCGCCAAGGGGAATCCGCACCGTGTTGGTCCGGTTGTTGCCGCCATAACTGACGAAGATCGGGGCCCAGGTGAAACCAGGCATGGCACCCTTGGGCACCAGCCGTTTGTAGCTGTTGACGGTGGGTGCCACCACGGCGCAGATCGCCGGCAGGTGCTTGAGCACGCCGGCAATGAAGTGGTAACCCAATCCGGACAGGCTGCAGCCGCGCTGGTCGTCGTGGCTTTCGAACAGGTTGCGCTTGCTGTTCAGGTCGAACAGGGAGATGTTGAAGTGCGCGCCGCTGCCAGCCCGGTCGGCGTACGGCTTGGGCATGAAGCTGGCGAAGGCGCCATGGCGCCGCGCGATCTCGTCGGCCATCAGGCGAAAGAACACCATGCGGTCGGCGACGGTGCGGGCGTCGAAGTACTTGAAGTCGATCTCGAACTGGCCGATGCCGTCTTCGTGGTCGAACGAATAGACGCCCCAGCCGAGCTGGTTCATGGCGTCCACCAGTTCCCCCAGCCAGGGCAGGTTCTCGATCAGGCGCGCAACATCGTAGGCCGGTTTGGCCAGGTTGCCGCGCGCGTTGAACGGCTGGTAGCCGCCGCCGGGTTCGTCCTGCAGCACATAGAACTCGGCCTCGATGCCCGCATTGACGCCGTACCCCATCGACGCCGCCGTGGCCAGTACCCGCCCCAGGATGTTGCGGCTGCAAGGTTCGAACGGCTTGCCTTCGCACCACAGATCGCTGGCGAACCAGGCCGTATCGGGCCGCCAGGGAAGGATGGTGCAGGAGGCCGGGTCAGGATGGGCCGAAATCTCCTCATCGCTGACGTCCTGCGGCACGCCGTCCACTGCGGCACCGGTGCACAACTCCGAGCCCCCCAGCATGCGCTGGTAGTGCGCCGTCGGCACCACCTTGGACTTGGAAACACCGTGCATGTCGACGTAGGTTGGAAGCAGGTACTTGACACCCTGCTTTTCCAGGGCGGTGGCGAGTGCGTCCGGACTGCTTGTCGAGCTCATGGGAAAGGTCCTCGGTGTGCCGCGGCGTCATCCGGCAAGGCGGCGGCCCCGATGCCAGGCTTGCCTTGATGGCGCATGTGCGGGCGTTGTTTCATGTCAAGAATAAATTGTGACGCAAAGTGTACTGCACAAGCTGCCGGCCACCGCCGCCGGGCGCTGCCGGCTACGGCGCACAGCTCAAGCCGGCGACGCCGCCACGGTGACCCAGCGTCCGCTACGCGACGATTCGAGCGCCGCGTCCAGCACCGCCTGCGCGCTGGCGCCATCCTGCAGCGACGGCGCGGCTGGACGGCCGCCTGCGATCGCCGCGATGAACTGCTGCACCATGGGGCAGATCGTTGACTGGCCAGTGAGTTCAAGGCGGTCTTTTGACAGCGCCGCCGCGTCGTGCGCATCGGCGATGACCACCGGCTCGAACAATGCAGAACCACTTGCGGCACGCAATTCGCCAAGGTGCCAGCGGTCTCCAGTGCGCGTCTGGCGCATCGCCAATGCGCCCCGCTCCCCGTACACCTCCAGGCTGTGCTCGTTCAGTCCGCGGGCAACTCTGCTCACCGTGATGGCCACGCTGGCGCCGGACTGCAGCGTGGCCATCACGTGGCTGAAGTCTTCGGCATCCGCCAATCGGGCACCACCCGGCACCGTGCGCCCTGCATGGGCGGTGGCACTCGTTGCCACCACCTTGGCGACGGAGCCAAACAGCCACTGGATCAGGTCAACAAGGTGTACACCCAGGTCTCCCAGCGCGCCATAACCCGCCTGCGCGCGGTCCATGCGCCAGGTGGGCGCCGTACCGGCATCGACCCACGCCGCGTTGAACCAGCGTGCATTCACGTGGAAGACGCGGCCCAGATGGCCGGCGTCCACCATCTGCTTCATGCGCTGCATCGCCGGTGCAAAGCGCCAGTTGAAGCTGGTGATTGCCGCCCATGGGCTGGCGGCTGCCGCTGCAACCATGGCCTGGGCTTCGGCGGTACTGGTTGCCAGCGGCTTTTCGCACACCACATGGCAGCCCGCCGCCGTCGCCGCCTTCAATATCGGCAGATGCAGTGCAGGGGGCGTGGCAATGACCACGATGTCCGGTCGCGCCTGCTCCAGCATATCCTGCCAGCGCCCGAACACATGGGGCACCTGGTACTGCCGCGCCAATGCGGCAGCCGCCTCCGTATTGCGCTGGCACAGGGCCAGCACCTGGATGCCAGCGGCCTGAAAACCGGCGATATGGGCTCGCCCGTAGCCAAGTCCGATGATGCCGACGGTGGTGGGTCTGGAGGGCATGGCAGGAGTCCTTGCAGTGTGTCTGGCGAAATCAGGGCGCGGCAACCGCGATGCCGCGTTGTGTACAGGCGTGGCGCAGCGCACGTGCAAACTGCAGCGCGCCGGGTTGGTCACCATGCAGGCATACCGTACCGGCAGACACGGCAAGCAGCCGGCCGTTGTGGCTCTGCACCTGCCCGGTCTCGACCATGCCAACGGCCCGTGCAACAGCGGTGGCCTCGTCCTCGACCATGGCACCGGGCAGGGAGCGTGGCCGCAGCGTACCGTTGTCCTCGTAGGCACGGTCGGCGAAGACCTCCTGCACCACGTCCAGTCCGATTTGCCGGCCGGCCGCCACCATCTTGCTGCCGGCCAGCGCATACAACTTGACGCCGCCTCCCAGGTCTTTGACTGCCATGGCCATGGCGCCCGACAGGGCCTCGTCGGTGGCCGCCATGTTGTACAGGGCGCCATGGCACTTGACATGGTGCAAGGGCGCACCGGCAGCGCGTGCAAATGCTGCCACGGCACCGGCCTGATACAGGACGAGGTCGTACATCTCCTGCGCCGAAATCTGCATCGTGCGCCGTCCGAAGCCAACCAGATCCGGCAGCGACGGATGGGCTCCGACAGCGACCCTGGCTTCGACCGCCAGTGCAATCGTCTTGCGTATGGTGGCCGGGTCGCCGCCGTGAAAGCCGCACGCGACATTGGCCGAGGTGATGAAGGGCATCACGGCGGCGTCGTTGCCCATGGTCCAGGCGCCAAAGCTTTCCCCCATATCGCAGTTGATATCGACCGTGCGTTGCGCCATGAATGGTTCTCCATCAGTTGCCCGCAATGGGCGCGTTGAACTTGAGCCTGATCGCCTGCAGCGCGACTTGCAGTGCCTGGTGCGCTGCCTGCGCCAGAGCCCGTGCTTCGGCCAGGGTGCAGCGTGCAAACCGCACCTCCTGTCCGGGCCGAAGCTGCGCCAGGCGGGCGATGTCGGCAGCAGCCACTTCGGCGATCTTGGCATAACCGCCGGTGGTCTGGTGGTCGGCCATCAGAACGATGGGCAGGCCGTCGGCCGGCACCTGCACCGTCCCCAGCGCGGTGGGCTCGGACAGGATGTCGCCCGCCTGCGCGCGCTCCAGCCGTGCGCCGAGCAT
>JANNDB010000836.1:0-2543 GCA_031387285.1 Betaproteobacteria bacterium
GAATGACCATCGCCCTACTTGCGGGTCGCGGCGGCCACCACCTTCACCTTGCCGACCATGCCGGCCGAGTAGTGGCCGGCAATCAGGCAAGCGAAGTCGAAGTCACCGGCGCGGTTGAAGGTCCAGATGATTTCGCCGGTCTTGCCGGGTGCCACGTGCGCCATGTAGGGCTCGCTGTGTTCCATGGTCGGAAACTTGACCATCAGCGCCGCGTGCTCATCGAGTTCCTTCTTCGTGCCCCGCACGAACTCGTGCAGCACGGCGCCGTTGTTCCGGAGGACGAACTTGATGGTTTCGCCTTGCTTGACCTCGAGCTTGTCGGGCGTGAATCGCATGTTGTCCGTCATCCTGAATTCGGCGGTGCGGATGCCTGCCTTTGCATCGCCGGCGATGCCCCAGTCTTTCTGTTCCTTCTTGACCGAGCCGTCCTTCTTTTCGTGCGGCTTGTCGGTGTGGGCCAGGGCCAGCCCCGGGGTGGCCAGCGCGGCGGCCAGCAGGGAAGTCTTGATCAGTTTCATGGGAGTCCTTTGCAGTCGGTTGAAGGTGGAGAGTTCTGTCGTCGGGTCAGCCCTCACGCGTGAAATCGCGTTCGGGCCAACGCCCGCCATGCAACGCCTTCCGGCGTCGCATGTGCGGGCTCAGTGGCCGGAGTGCCCCCCGGCTGGCTTGCGAACCTTGACTTCGGTGGCGGTGGCCGGCGTGGCCAGTGGCGGCATCGAGCCCGTCCCCTCGGCCTTGAAGCGGGCCGGGTCGGGCAGCGCGCCCGTCCACTCGAAGGCCACCTCGCCGGGCGGATGCTTGTACCAACCGGGGTCTTTGTAGTCACCGGCCAACTGGCCCTTGCGCACCTTGACGACGCTGAACATGCCGCCCATGCCGACGGCGCCGAAGGGGCCCGTGCCGGTCATCATGGCGGCGGTGTTGTCGGGCAAGGCCATCTCCATCTCGGTCATGTCCTTCATGCCGCGCTCGCCCATCACCATGTAGTCAGGGATCAGCTTCGTGATCTGCCTGGCGACACCGCGGTGGTCCACACCAATCATGGTGGGCACGTCGTGGCCCATCGCGTTCATCGTGTGGTGGCTCTTGTGGCAATGGAAGGCCCAGTCGCCTTCTTCGTCGGCCAGGAAGTCGATCTGTCGCATCTGGCCCACGGCGACGTCCGTCGTCACCTCGTACTGGCGGCTGGTCTTCGGCGTCGGCCCACCGTCGGTGCCGGTGACGAGGAACTCGTGGCCGTGCAGGTGGATCGGGTGGTTGGTCATCGTCAGGTTGCCGATGCGGATGCGCACCTTGTCGTTCTTCCTCACCACCAGCGGGTCGATGCCAGGAAAGATGCGGCTGTTCCAGCTCCACAGGTTGAAGTCCAGCATCGTCATGATCTTGGGCGTGTAGGCACCCGGGTCGATGTCGTAGGCATTGAGCAGGAACACGAAGTCGCGGTCGACCTCATCGATGAGCGGGTGCTTCGCCTTCGGGTGGGTGATCCAGAAGCCCATCATCCCCATCGCCATCTGCACCATTTCGTCGGCGTGCGGGTGGTACATGAAGGTGCCGGGGCGGCGCGCGACGAACTCGTAGACATAGGTCTTGCCGGGCGGTATGCCCGGCTGGTTCAGGCCCGTGACGCCGTCCATGCCGTTGGGCAGGCGCTGGCCGTGCCAGTGGATGCTGGTCAGCTCGCCGAGCCTGTTGGTGACGAAGATGCGCACGCGGTCGCCCTCCACCACCTCGATGGTCGGCCCCGGGCTCTGGCCGTTGTAGCCCCACAGGTGGGCCTTGAAACCGGCCGTCATCTCGCGCACCACCGGCTCGGCCACCAAGTGGAATTCCTTGACGCCGTTGTTCATGCGCCAGGGCAGGGTCCAGCCGTTGAGCGTGACCACCGGGTTGTAGGGCCGACCCGTGTTGGGCACCAGCGGCGGCATGGTGTCGGGCTTGGTCTGCATGACCGGCTCGGGCAGGGCGGCCATCGCCACCTTGCTGACCGAGGCGGCAGCGGCGGCTGCGGTGATGGCACCGGCGCCGCCGAGCATCTTGCGCCGGGAAAGCATGTGCTTTTCAATCATTGGGACGTCCTTCATGTTCAATGTCCTGCGCCAGCTGCTTCGACCGCCATCGCGGGGCCGGCGGCTGCAGCGAGGCTCGGTTTGCCGATCAGGGCCATGTCCAGGTCGGCCTGCGCGATCCAGAAGTCGCGCAACGCCTGGATGGATCCGTTGACGCTGGCGATCTGCGTACGGGCGTCGGCCAGCAGTTCGAAGACGCCGATCAACATGCCGTTGTAGCGAAGCACGTTCTCTTCGGCGATGCGCTGGTTCAGCGGCACGACCTCGTCGCGCTGGTGGCGTGCGATGTCGTAGGCCGAGCGGTAGCCGGTGTAGGCCTCGCGCACCTCGGATCGCGCGTTGACGGCGGTCTCGGCGGCGCGGTGAACCGTCTGCATGTACACCGCCTCCGCCCGCGCGACCCGGGCACCACCCCAGTCGAACAGCGGCAACTCGAAGCCGATCTTCCAGCCGCGCTGGGTCGGTGCTTCGTTC
>JANNDB010000866.1:0-3128 GCA_031387285.1 Betaproteobacteria bacterium
GGGTGCATCTGCAGGCCGAGTTCGGTGGCCTTGAGTTGCAGCCGCATGTAGGCGCGGCCGGCCTGCACTTCGGCGATGCGGGAACTGTTGGCGGCGGCATCACGGGCGGCGGGCGTGGACAGCCAGACGAATCCCATTGCCGTACGGCTGTGTCCCTCAAAGCGCGACATCATCTGCTGGTAGGCAGCGCTGCCTTCCTGCGGCGGATTGCTGCGGTCGAACGCGCCCACGGCGTCGGCCAGGCGCGGTACCCAGCCATTCACACTGATGCCGTCGCGATGGCGCGTTATCTCTGCTGGTCCGACACGGGTCAGGTGCACACTTTCCATCACCGTGCGGGGTGTCAACAGTTCAACCCGGGCCGACTCCCAGCACAGGGTGCGCAGGGGCGCAACACGCACCGGGTCGACCGTTGCGCCATAACGCACCAGAGGTTCCCCGAGCACCGCGCCGAGCTCCTGCAACCGCGCCGGCTCGACCGGGCGTGCGGTGTCGTAGTCGATCTTCGCCGTGTGGCGCAACAAGAGCTGCGCAAACAGCGGGTCCTTGGCGGGAACCGTCGACCCGGGTGTCCAGTGCAGGCGCGCCACCGGGCGGTCGTCAATTTCCCGCGGCTTGAACGCACCTTGCGGAAACAGCGTCACGGCGGGCTCGATGCCGCGCTCCCGCAGGGCTATCACCAGCGATTCAACAAAGGTACCCTGGCTCACCACGATCTGGCGGAACCAGGGATCCGTCATCGGCAGCAGCCGTGTGCGGTCTACATACAGTGTGATGGCGTCTGCCTCCCGCAGATCGGCAACCCAGGGCTGGCGATTGTGCGAATTTGGCGCCAGGATGGCGTAGGCCAGCGCCCAGCGGTGCAAGTCGGACTGTTGCAACGGCCCATTCCAGGCCTGCACGGCTTCTGCGGGAAAGTCGGTGGAGCAACCGGCAAGGCCCAGCCCCGACAGGGCGGCAACGGTACCGCCACCGGCCAGCCGGATGAAGCGTCTGCGATCCATTTCACCGCTCCTCATGCCCAGGCGCGCATGCCGCACGGCGCATCGGTGACCATGCCCAGCGACTGGAGCGAAGCGCAAACTGCGGTGGACAAGGCCGTACGGGGCTCCGGGCCAATCAGCGCCGCCAGCTTGCTGCCGTCGAGCCGGTGTGGCGTACGCCAAAGGTATTGCATTTCGGCCAGCTCGCGCCACGCCGGCACGACAGCGCCGCCCCAGCGGATCAGGTTCCAGGGCAAGGCCGCCACGCGCAGCGTGTCCTCCTCATGCAGCCAATGCTGCTCCTGCGCGACGCTTTCCAGCAGACGCGACCACTGGGCACCGGCCAGCGTGTGCCCCTGAAAATGGAACACGTCGAACGCAGCGACCGGGGCATCCGGCTGCTGCATCCGGTCGGCTACGCGGGCAAATGTGTTGGCCAAATCCGGAAGGTAGGCCCAGGCCGTTGAAACTTCCAGCGCGCCCGGGTAGGTCATCTTGCCGCGCTTGATGTCTTTCACGAGCACGCGGTCAAACCAGGCACCCGTACCGGATCCAAAAAAGTCGCCGGCGCGGATCACTATGCTGCTTACGGTGCCTGCGCGCGCGGCATCGGCGAGGCGGCGCTCCATGGCCACACGGATGCGGCCTTTGCGGGTATCGGCGCGCTGTGGTGTGTCCTCTGACAACACCGTCGGCATGTCAGCACCAAAGTTGTAGACGTTGCCAGGAAGCATGAATCGCGCGCCCAGCGCAGCAGCCACTTTCAATCCAGCCTCGAGCAGGGGCAGAGCCTGGGTTTCCCATGCGGTGTAAGCCGGGTTCAACCCATGCACCACCACGCTCGCACCGCGCGCGGCCTCCAGCAGGGCCGGCGTGTCGCCAGGTGCTGCATGCAGCCAGGTCACGCCGGCCAATGGCGCCACCGACGCACCGGGGCGAACCTGCGCCACGACGCGCCAGCCGTCCGCCGCAAACGCGTGCACGCCAGCCAGTCCCAGGCGGCCGTTGGCGCCCAGGATCAGAACACTCTTTCCATTCGATTCACGCATGACTCTCTCCTGCAGGTTGTGGGTTGCAAACCACTGCGATGGCGCGGCTTGCATGGAGGTATTGTGGAAATCGGCAGACAAATACACAATTGTCTAATTGAGAGACTCTGAAGTTCAACAATGAATAGCGACCGCGGTGCCCATGCCCGCGCCAGGCGGCCGGGGCCAGGATGAAACAGGAGTTCGACTGGACACTCATCCGGTCATTCCTGGCCGCGCTCGATCACGGCAGCCTGCTTGGCGCCGCGCGCTCGCTCAAGGCCAGCCAGCCCACTATTGGCCGCCATATCGCCGAGCTTGAATCACAACTCGATGTGGTGCTGTTCGAGCGCACCGGGCGCGGCCTGTTGCCCTCCGAAGCGGCGCTGCGCCTGGCCGAGCCCGCGCGCGCCATGGAGACCGCGGCATTGAAACTCGCGCGCACGGCGACCGTCGGGCAATCGGCCACAGCGGGTTCCGTACGCATCACCGCCAGCCAGCCGGTCGCCTGCGTGTTGATGCCGTCCGTGCTGGCACAGATGCGCCAGGCGCTTCCTGATGTGCAGGTCGATCTGGTCGCGAGCAACAGCGTGGACAACCTGTTGCGCCGCGAGGCCGATATCGCACTGCGCATGGTGCAACCCGACCAGGCCACCCTGATCGCGCGGCGCATCGGAAAAGTCGGCCTGGGTGCCTACGCGCACCGGGACTACCTGCGCCGGCGCGGCACGCCACGCCAGCCGGCGGATCTGCTGTCGCACGCGCTGATCGGTCACGACCAGTCCAATGCCATCATCGACGGCTTCGCGGCCATGGGCACGCCTGTGCAACGCGAAGCCTTCGCGACGCGCACCGATGACCTGATCGCCTACCAGGAGCTGGTGCGCGCCGGCCTCGGAATCGGCTTCATCGCCGACTACGTGGCCCGTGCCGATCCCAACCTGGTAGCCGTTCTGCCGATGCTCAAGTTGCCGCCGCTTCCGATGTGGCTGGTGGTACATCGCGAAATCCGCACCAGCCAGCGTATCCGCCAGGTATTCGATTTCCTGGCCCGCGCCGTGCCTGCAGCACTCTGACACCACTGCAGGGAGAACCGCAATGCACCCCAACGAGGAAA
>JANNDB010000869.1:0-5327 GCA_031387285.1 Betaproteobacteria bacterium
CGCGATCCGCATGCACCAGGAACTCAAGTACCCGGGCCGGCCGATCGCGACCGACCTGTACAACCCGGATTTCCTGCTGTATGCGCAGTCCATGGGCATGCCGGCGCGGCGTTTGTCGGACCACGGACAGCTCGCCGACACCTGGCTGGAGATGCGGCGCAGCACCGACGGGCCGTTCCTGATCGAGCTGCTGACCGACCCGGACATCATCTCGCCGGCAAGGTTGATCGCGCCCCCCGCCGGGAAACCAGCATGAGCGTCACCACGCCGTCAGCCCCGGCCATGCCAGTGCCGCTGGCCCACCTGGCGCAGGGGCCGTCCTTCACGCCCGGACCCGGCCCGCAGGCAGCGACGGGCGCGGTGTTCAACCTGTCGAGCAACGAGTCGGCCGTTGGCGCGTCAGCTGCCGTGCAGCAGGTGCTGCGTGAACAGGCGGAGCTCGCGCACCTCTACCCCGACCCGGACGGCGAGCCGCTGGCACGTGCCCTGGCAGTCCACCATGGGCTGGACGCGCGGCGCATCCTCACCGCGCCCGGATCGGAGGCCTTCATCAACTGGATCGTGCAGGGCTGGGCCGACCGGGGTGATGAGGTGCTGTATTCGGCGCACAGCTTCCAGGCCTATCGCATCCGCGCCAGCGGCTGCGGCGCCTGCCCGGTGGCGGCGCCCGAAACCGGCTTGCGCGCCGATCCCCGCAATCTGCTCGCCGCCGTTACGCCCCGCACGCGCATCCTGTTCCTGTCGAACCCGAACAACCCGACCGGCACCTGGCTCGATCGCGACAGCGTGCTGAGCCTGCGCGCCAGCCTGCGCCCGGACGTGCTGCTGGTGCTGGACGAAGCCTACGCCGAGTATGTGGATGCGCCGGGTTATGCCAGCGGACTCGACATGGTGCGTGACGATGTGCCCAACGTCGTGGTACTACGCACCTTCTCGAAGTTCCATGGACTTGCCGGGCTGCGCGTCGGCTGGGCCTATGTGCCAACGCCGATGGTGGGACCCTTGAGCCGGCTGCGCGGCCCCTTCGCTGTGACCCGGCCTGGGCTGGCGGCCGCGGTCGCAGCGCTGGGCGACAAAGACCACCGGACGCTTGCCCGCAGCCACAACCTGCAGTGGCGCGCGTGGCTGCAGCAGGAGATCCGTGGCCTCGGGTACGAGACAACCGATTCGGTCGGCAATTTCGTGTTGTTCCGGGTGCCCGGTGGTGCCGCGGCGGCGCGCGATTTGCATGCGGCCCTGGCGGCGGGCGGCTTCATCACGCGCATCGCGGACCAGAATGGTCTGCCCGACTGGATCCGGGTGACGGTCGGGACGCAGGCCGCGATGCAGGGGTTCAGGCAGTCTCTGCGCGAACGGGCAGCCCCCGGTTGATCTGCCGCCGTGGCGGCGTGCCCGAATTTCGCGGCTCAGGCTTCGACCATCAGCAGAGCGTGGCGTCGGTCAACTTGCGCAATCTGGCACGCACCGACATCTATGAATCGCCCCGGGATTTGAGGAGGCTCCAACCTTTCAGAAGATGGAGTCATGAAAAAGGCGCATAGGAATATCAAACGCCCTGGATGCGGCCAGACGCGGCCGGGGAACGATTTGTAATGGCCTGAAACGCCTGGATTGGGTGACCGGATCGGGTGACAGCGCCGTCGGTGCCTGCGGTTTGGCAGTGCAGCCTGTGGCGATGGTTTTCCGAAGCACGGCGCGGCTCAAATGTCGAAGTCTTGTCCCGCCTCGCGCGCCCTACCCTTGGGCGGCCCCTGCGGCACCACCAGCTAGCGCAGCTTGGCATTCGGGGCCAGCACCCCTTGGAACCGGATCAGGTGCAGCCTCAGTCGCGGAACCAGCGCCGCACGGCCCGTGCAGACTAGACCCGTCGATGTCTTCATGCTCAGCTGGCATGGCCGCATGAGCTCGTTCCAGCAGGCGCAGATGTTCAGCCTGCAAGATGCCAATATCCACAATATCGCCATAGAAGGCGTATTTGACGATTGCCAGGACATCGTCAAGGCCGTGTCCAACGATCTGATTTCGCCGATGGTCAGCCAAAAGTAGGCGCAAAAAGGCCCGCCGAAGCGGGCCGATCTTCTGTGCCGAGGCCGCTCTTTCCGAAATCAGCCCTTGCGGCGTTTGAGCCCGAGTGCCGCCAGCGCCAGACCGGCAAGCGCCAGTGAGGTGGGTTCCGGCACTTCCACGACGTCGGATTGGATGAAGATGGTGCCGCCGCCGAATACGCCAGACCCGCCGTTCTGCAACGCCACCATGTCGGTCACGTCCTGCAACGTGCCGTCTTCCTCGCGGCAGAAGGCTGGACCGAAGTTGCACACGGTGCCGATCATGGCATCGGCAGAGGGATCCGACGCAAAGAACAGGCAGTCGCCGCCGATGCCGGTTGCGCTATCGCAACTCAGGCTGCCCCCAAGGCTGAACAGGTGATCGCTGATGAGGTTCGTGCCGACCTCAGTCAGGTAGATGTTCAGGGCGACACCGAAGATAGGGGACCCCCCGACGAAGGCGCTTTCCACTCCACCCTCGGCGATCAACGTGTCGAAATGCCCGTAGACCGGGCTGTCCAACACAACCCTGTCGGACAACGGTGCCGCCATGCTGACCGCCGGCACCAAAGCTGCCAGCGAAAGCACGAGACTCGTGAGAAATTTTTTCATCGTGTACTCCTGTGATTTTGGAACTGTCAAGACCGAAGCAAGCTCAGATGGCCGGCTTGGCCGGCTTCACACTCCACTGAATCGCGCTGCCGGTCTGAGAACAGCGCCTACAGAAAAATTAAGCACTTTGTGTGCCAACATCGAATAATCCTTATGAATCATGGGGTTTATTAAAACTGCGAACGGATGTGGTGGTGACATGTGAATTTTCCCGACACATTCCGCCGGCTGGTGGTGAAGGACCTCACACATTCGGGGCCTTCGACCTTCCGACGCGCTGAAGCCAGGCGCACACCGCTTCGGCTGGAACTGCGAACGGGATCCACACCGCAAGCCCGACGCCGCGCTGGATTTGATACAGCGCCAGTGGGGCTGCGCGCCATGTCGGCGCGCGGGCTACCCAAGTCAGGAGGATGTAGTCACGATGCGACAATCGGGCATAGAGGTGTCCCATGCGCATGACAACACTATCGAGCCGCGAGTTCAACCAGGGTACCAGCAAGGCCAAGAAAGCCGCTAAGGTCGGGCCGGTGTTTATCACTGATCGGGGCAGACCGGCCCACGTGCTGTTGAACATTGAGCACTACCAGTCCCTGGCTGCGCCAGCCGCCAGCATCATCGATTTGTTGGCGTCGCCAGGCGTTGAAGCGGTTAGGTTCGTTGCACCGCGTGTTCGCAAGCTCGCGAAACCGGCGGATCTGAGGTGATGTTCCTGCTCGACACGAATGTCGTTTCGGAGCTTCGCAAGGCCAAGTCTGATAAGGCCCATCCTTCTGTGACTGCGTGGGCGGCCCGCATACCTGCCGGCAGTCTGTGCGTGTCCGCGATCAGATGCTTGAACGCAAGGTGGGCGTCCTTCAGCTCGAGCGGCGAGACGCGGCGCAGGGACTGATCATTCGCACGTGGCTGGATGGTCACGTTCTTCCCGCGTTCGCCGGACGTGTACTTGCCGTAGATGCGGCTGTGGCGCGTCAATGCGCTCGGTTGCCCGTGCCAGACCGATTGGGCGAGCGCGACGCGATGATCGCCGCAACGGCGCTCGTTCACGGCATGACGGTGGTGACGCGCAACCTGGCTGATTTTGAGGCCAGTGGGGTGCCGTTGCTCAATCCTTGGCTGTCATAACACGCGCCAATAGCGGGACGCAGCACGATCCGGCTGGTGCGGACTGGAGTGCAAGCCTTAGCGACTGCACGGACTGAAGTGCTGCTCGGTCAAAACGGGCCGCAATGGCCCGTGTTTCCTAGATACCTGGCGGAAGCTGTGGCTCTTGCATAACACTCCAGCCAGGTCCGAGTAGGGCTGCCGAAGTCGAACAGGAACTGCACGCTGTGCTTGTTCTTCATGGGGTTCACCAGTTTTCCATCCAGGGGCGCAACTCGGTCTCATGGGTCCAGCCGTCGCGCGGTTGCATGTGGATCTGCCAGTAGGCGTCGGCAATCGAGTCCGGGCTGAGGATGCCATGTTGCTCCTTCATCGCATAACGCTCGGGGAAGTTGGAGCGGATGAACTCGGTATCGATGGCGCCGTCGATCACCGGGTGCGCCACATGAATGCCCTTGGGCCAGAGTTCACGTGCCATGCTTTGCGCCAGTGCCCGCAGCGCGTGCTTGGCTCCGGCAAACGCAGCAAATCCTTCCTTCCCGCGCAGGCTAGCAGTGGCGCCGGTGAAAATGATGGTTCCACGGCCGCGCGGCAGCATCACCCTGGCCGCTTCGCGGCCCATCAGAAAGCCGGCAAAACAGCCCATTTCCCAGACCTTGCGGTAAACCTGCGCCGTCGTCTGCGTGATGCCAAACCGCACATTGGCGCCGATGTTGAACACCGCCACTTCGATCGGTGCAATCTCCCGCTCGATTCTCTCCACCAGCGCGACCATGTCTTCTTCCTTGCGCGCGTCGCGGCCAAATCCGTGCGCCTCGCCGCCCTGCGAGCGGATCTGCGCCAGCAGCGGTTCCAGCTTGTCCGCCGTGCGACGCGTCACGCAGGCCGCATAACCCTCGCGCGCGAAGCGCCGGGCGACTGCGCCGCCGGTGGCGTCGCCAGCGCCGATCACGAGGATGGCCTTTCGGGTGTTCATGGAGCGTCCTGGTACCAGGTGTTCTCGTCGTAGAAAGGCCCCGGCTTCTCGCGCAGAGCCTCGTACTTGCAGATTTCCGGCTCGGCGCCCAGCGGGGTGGATACCCCATCCCGAAACGCCCATTCGCCGCGCTCGCTGGTCGAGGCGCGCACATAACTCTGGATGGCAAAGGCGCGGTCCCGGTCGGAGGTATTGCCCTCGGAGCCATGCACGGTCAGAAGTCCCCACAGGGCGAGGTCGCCGGGTTCGAGTTCCAGGTCGACCTTGGCCGACAGGTCCAGTCCGGCGTTCACGAGCTCCTGCTCGTGCGTCACGCCCTTCATGATGGTGCCGCCGGCATCGTCGGACAGGCCCAGGTAACCCAGCTTGTGGCTGTCCGGAAACACCTGCAGGCAGCCGTTCGAACGCGTCGCGGGATCGATCGCCAGGCCGGTGTTGATGTAGGACGTCATCAGGTCACGGTACACATCGCGGCGTTCCCGGAAACGCAGATCCTGGTGAAAGCGGTAGCCGGTACGCTGCG
Source organism: Betaproteobacteria bacterium (assembly GCA_031387285.1). Lineage (GTDB taxonomy): Bacteria > Pseudomonadota > Gammaproteobacteria > Burkholderiales > Burkholderiaceae_C > CAISIP01. Next base: position 5,261 of record JANNDB010000869.1, read on the forward strand.
CCACCCCAGGCGGCTTCCAGTGCAGCTGCTGCGCCACCTGCTTGATGTCGCGGCCCAGCAGCGGCTC